>VXNG01000143.1 GCA_009840695.1 Acidimicrobiaceae bacterium | reverse complement strand
GCGCACCGGAGGCATCCTGCTGGCCTACACGCCGAGCATCGTGCAGGTCCAGAGGTTGCGCCGGGCACTGGACGACTCGCCGTTCGGCCTTGTTGACACCATCGAGGTGCTGCATCGGGGTTGGCATGTCGAGGGCGACGCGGTGCGTCCCAACCACCGCATGGTGGCCCACACCGGCTTCCTGACGGTGAGCCGCCTCACTGCTTCGTGAAACGTCCGGCGTGGTGGCGTGCCGTCGCGGCGGCCGTCGCCGTGGTCCTGGCGGGAGTGGGTGTGGCGGTAGCCGTGGATGCGATACGGGATGCTGCGACGGACTCCGGACCGGAAGGGCTCATGTCGACCCCGGCCGAATCCATCCCCGATCCCGTTCCCACCTCTACCCGGCCGCCTCTGGACGACCCGCCCGACCCGGGCCCCGTGCCCGCTGACCATGGACTCTCGGAGGCCGACCTGGCCGCGGCGGTGGCTTCGTCGGTCCGGGTCGCGGCGCCGGCATGCCGGGGGATCGTGCGCGAGGGCAGCGGGTTCGCCGTCGGCGACGGCGATCTCGTCGTGACCATCGCACACCTGATGGTCGGAATGGAGGAGCCGGAGGTCGAGCTGGCGGACGGCCGCAAGCTGGCCGCGGTGACGGTGGCCTTCGATCTCGCCAACGACTTGGCCGTGCTGCGCGTGCCGGGCGCCGGCCTGCGGCCGCTTCCCCTCAGCGAGGCGGCGCCCGACGGGACGGTCGGCGCGCTGCTGGCCTGGGAGGAGGAGGGCGTGCCCGACCCGACGCCATTCCGCATCGACCGACCGGTGACGGTGCGCACCGAGCCAGTGGGCGGGGGCGACCGGATCGAGCGCCCCTCGTGGCTACTGGCCGCCGACACCGAGGTGGGCGACTCCGGTGGTGCGCTGGTGGCCGAACTGGATGGACGCATCACTGCGGTGGGCGTGGCCTGGGGCGCCTCCCGGCGCGGGGGAGGCGGGGTGGCCTACGCCACCCGGTCCGGCGCGCTGGAGACGCTTCTCGATTCGTCCGACCTGTTCCAGCCGGCGGTGCTCCCCGACTGCGGTTGAGCCGCCTTGCAGTGATCAGCTCGGGGGGTTGCGGGGCTCGACGGCATCACTTCGGGGGCGGCCGGTAGTCGACGTTGCGGTCCACGGTCATGAAGATGTCGTTGCCGATCGGATCGTCGAGCTCCTCGGCCAGGTGGCCCAGCAGTCCGGCGCAGCGGGACAGCAGGGCCACCCCTCGGGCCACCCCCAGCGGCAGGCCCACATCGGCCAGGACTGCACCGCAGGCGCCAGCGCCGTTCAGGGGCAGCTTCCGGCCCAGCACCGCTTCGAACATGATGCGCTCCTGGGGGGTGGGCCGACGCTTGGCCATCAGCCAGAAGGCCAGCTCGCCGAAGGACACCTGGCCCAGCAGTTCGTCAGCCAGGCTGTGCCCCAGCACGGTGATGCTGTCGGCGTCGGAGGTGCCGAGGCCGGTGGGTGGGGGCTTCAGTCATATCTCGCTCCGGCCGGCTAGGTGTCCGACGCCGGTGCCGACAGCCATGCCCGGATCTCGTCGCCGTGCTCGCCCAGATCCGGGGGTGGGTGGTCGTAGCGCAGCGAGGCGTTGCTGAAGCGGATGGGATTGCGGACCAGGTCGACAGTGCGGCCGTCGGTTCCGAGGTTCACCCGCGGCTCGAGGCCGAGGCGCTCGGCCAACTCGATGCCCTCCCGGATCGAGTTGATGGGCCCGCAGGGTACGCCCGCCTCATTGAGGGCGATGAAGAGGTCGTCGGCATTCCATCGCGCGACGGCCTCCACCAGCCGCGAATGCATCTGGTCGCGGTTGCGGGTGCGGTCGGCGTTGAGCTTGAATCGTTCGTCCTCGGCCAGCTCGCCGATGCCCAGCACCTCGCACAGGGCCTTGAACTGCCGGTCGTTGGCCGCGGTGATGATCATGTCGCGGTCCTTGGCCGGGATGACCTCGTAGGGATACACGCTGGGGTGGGCGTTGCCCATCCGGTGCGGCACCGTTCCCGACGAGGTGTAGGCGCCGGTCTGGTTGACGAGGCCGGACAGCGCGGACGACAGCAGGTTGAGCTCCACCAGCTGGCCCTGGCCGGTCAGGCTGCGGTGGTGCAGCGCGGCGAGGATCCCGATGGTGGCGTGGAGCCCGGTCATGACGTCGAACACTGAGATGCCCGCCCGGAAGGCGGGGCCGTCGGGATCGCCGGTGAGGCTCATCAGCCCCGACACAGCCTGCACGACTAGGTCGTAGCCGGGCAGCCCCGCGCCCTCAGCGGTGCCGAAGCCGCTTATCGAGGTGTAGATCAGCGCAGGATTGAGGGCCCGGGCGCTGTCGTAGTCCAGCCCGAACTTCGCCAGCGCTCCCGGCCTGAAGTTCTCGATGGCGACGTCGGCTCGCCGGAACAGCTCGTGCACCAGGGCCACGTCTGCGGGGTTGCGGAAGTCGAGAACGATCGACCGCTTGTTCCGGTTGATGGACATAAAGTAGGTCGATATGCCGTCCTTCTCCGGCGGGGTCCAGGCCCTGGTGTCATCGCCCGCCGCACTCTCGACCTTGATGACTGTGGCCCCCAGATCGGCCAGGAGCATGGTGCAGTACGGCCCGGCCAGCACCCTGGACAGATCGGCGACGAGTATCCCGTCCAGGGGGGCGCTCTCGGCGACCGGTTCGGCCATTGAGAAGCCGGTGGTCGGTGTCTCCGCGGTCATGGCCGGCTCCTTGACCGGGCCGGGGTCATGGCCGGCGCGGGGTCAGCGCTGGGCTCGGCCTGCTACACCTCTATGAAGATGCACTCCCCGGGGCACTCTTCGGCCGACTCGATCACGGCCTCCTCCTGGCCTGCGGGCACTGCGGCCAGCCCGTCGGGGCCACCGGGATCGGAGAAGACGTTGCCGTCCTCCACCACGTACGCGAGCCCGTCATCGAGAAGCGTGAAGACGTCGGGCGCGATCTCCTCACACAAGCCGTCACCCGTGCACAAGTCCTGATCAATCCAGACCTTCATGTCCTTGGAGGAACCTCTCTTCAGCGGGGCTCATTAGTGGGGGGACAGGTCCCACTTGGTCCGAGCGGCCCTTGGCGGGCTACTCCTGACTGCAGCATAGCGGCCATTGAGTCCAAAGGTTGCCAAGTAGCCCTCACTATTGCCAACCTCGCCGCCACAGCTGCTCCCAGCCGGGCCCGAACGGCACGGATTTCACGATCCCGGCTTCGTGCGGTCTAGGGTGTCGTCTTACCGCAGCCGACGAGACAGGGCAGGAGGTGAGCCGTGAGCGAGGCCGGTATCGGCGACTCAGCGCAAGATCTGGAACGCCTGCGCCAGCTCGTGTCCGAGCTCGAGGGCGAGGTCGCCTCGCTGCGGCGGCGACTGCACGACGCGCCCAAGCGGGTGCGGATGCTCGAGGAGCGGCTGGCCGACACGA
>VXNG01000174.1 GCA_009840695.1 Acidimicrobiaceae bacterium | reverse complement strand
GCGGTCACCGGCGGGTTCGTCACGGGCGTGGGTCCTGGCGGCTCCGAGCCCTCCGGGGCGGCCCGCACCATCGACGCCGGCGACTGCCTGGTGACGCCGGGACTCATCAACACCCACCACCACCTCTACCAGAACCTCACCCGGGCCTACCGCCCCGCCCTCGACGGCAACCTGTTCGATTGGCTGCGCACGCTCTACCCGCTGTGGGCCCGGCTCGACGAGGAGGGCGCCCACGTGTCGGCCTGGGTGGGACTGGCCGAGCTCGCGTTGAGCGGATGCACCACCAGCACCGACCACCTCTATATCCACCCGGCCGGCGGCGGCGACCTGATCTCGGCCGAGATCGCGGCGGCGTCCGACCTGGGGGTGCGCTTCCACCCCACCCGGGGGTCGATGTCGCTCAGCGAGAAGGACGGGGGCCTGCCACCCGACTCCACCGTGCAGACCGACGACGTGATCCTGGCCGAGTCCGAGCGCCTGGTGGCCGCCCATCACGACCGCTCGCCCGGCGCGATGGTGCGGATCGGGCTGGCCCCGTGCTCGCCATTCTCGGTCTCGACCCAGCTGATGACGGCCACCGCTGAGCTGGCTGAGCGCCTCGACGTGCGGCTGCACACCCACCTGGCCGAGGACATCGGTGAGGACGCCTTCTGCCTGGAGACGTTCGGGATGCGCCCGGTGGACTACTTCGAGCACTGCGGTTGGGGCACCGACCGGTCCTGGATCGCCCACTGCGTGCAGCCCGACGCCGCCGAGATCTCCCGGCTGGGCCGCTGGGGAACGGGCGTGGCCCACTGCCCGAGCTCCAACATGATCCTGGGCGCGGGGATGGCGCCCGTGCGGGAGCTCCGGGCCGCGGGTGTGCCAGTGGGCCTCGGGGTGGACGGTTCGGCGTCGGCCGACTCGGGCTCGATGTGGACCGAGGCCCGCAACGCCATGCTCATGGCCCGCCTCCGCGACGGCCAGGCCGGCCGGGCCGGCTTGTTCGCCGCCCGCGAGTCCCTGGAGATGGCCACCAGGGGCGGCGCCGCCTGCCTAGGACGATCTGGCGAGATAGGCGAGCTAACGGTGGGCGCCTGCGGCGACATCGCGATCTGGCGCCTCGACGGAGTCGCCTTCGCAGGAGCCTGGTCCGACCCGATCGAGGCATGGCTGCGCTGCGGCCCGGTGGCGGCGCACCACACCATCGTCGCCGGCCGCCTGGTCGTGGAAGACGGCGAACTTCGAGCCTCAGGCACCGAGCAGATGCTCCGCGACCACCGCCGCATCGCCGAAGCCATGCAGGCGTAGCGGACATCCCACCGCGAGCCGGCGGGAGCTAGTAGGAACTAGCGAACCCGGCGGGAACCACAGGAGGACGGCAGGCATGGGTGACAGTACGGCACGGGAGGAGATGGACTGGGCGCTCTACGGGAGCGGCGTCCGCGAGTTGGCCCACATGATCGCCGACGACGGATACCGGCCCGACATGATCCTGGCCATCGCCCGGGGCGGGCTCTTCTGCGCCGGGTCGCTTGGGTACGCGCTGTCCGTGAAGAACGTCTACGTGATGAACTGCGAGTACTACACCGGGGTCGGCGAGCGCCTGGAGGTCCCGGTAGTGCTGCCCCCCCAACTTGACCTCGTCGACCACCGCCGGTCCAAGATCCTCATCGCCGACGATGTGGCCGACACCGGCCACACCCTGAAGCTGGTGCACGACTACTGCCTCGGCGAGGTAGCCGAGGTCCGCTCGGCGGTGCTCTATGAGAAGTCGCACTCGCTGGTCAAGTGCGACTACGTGTGGAAACGCACCGACCTGTGGATCAACTTCCCGTGGTCGACGCTGCCGCCGGTCGTCGACTTGGCCGAGGTGGGCTTCCAAGTGCTCGACGCCTAAGAGCAAGGGCTGACTGCCGTGGCGGGCGGTATTGATCCGGCTCTGGTCGATAGAACGGCCACGCACCTGGCCGGGATCCCCGACGCCTCGCTGCCGACCAGACCGATGACCATCCCCGGGATCGACGGCGCCCTCGGGGCCCGGATCCTGTCGACCGACCTGAGGGGTTCGAGCACCCGGCTGGTGCGCCTGCGGGCGGGCTGGGGAACGGAGGCACGGGGCGCATTCACCGCCGACGTGGAGCTCTTCGTGATCCAGGGCTCGCTCGAGGCCGGACCCCACGCCCTGGAGGCCGGGGACTACATCCACCTCCCGAAGGGGCGGACCGTGCCCCGGCTGCGGATCACAGCCGACGGCGCTGCCCTGCTGATGACGTCCGCCCCGGTGCGATATGACCCGACCTTTGTGGGTCCGCCCGCCGATCTGATGCCCGAACGAGCTTCCGAGCAGGACTGGATCCCGGTTCCAGAGATGCCCGGTCGGCACGTCAAGCCTCTAGGCCGGGGACCGGTCGGCGACGTCTGGCTCGGCGGTGCCCGCCAGTGGGACCACGGCGACGGCGGTTGGCACCACCATCCCCACCATGAGGAGTGCTTCGTGATCGACGGCGAAACTGTCCTGCGGGAGCGGTCCACCGAGACCGACGAGCTGATCACCGCCGGGGCGGGCACCTACTTCTTCCGTCCCGCCGGCGTCCTGCACTGCGGGCCCGGATCGCACTGTGGCGACACCATGCTCGCCTTCCACCGGGCCTTCGGCGACAAGAGCACCGAGTGGGTCGACTCCCCCGCCGACGGGGGCGAAGGGGGATCCGAGGCCGCTAACCCAGCACGGTCCGCACGGCCGCTTCCACGGCGTCGGCACCGGGAACCACCGCAGCCTCCAACGGTGGACTGAACGGGATCGGCGCCGAGGCCGCGCCGACGCGGGCCACCGGCGCCTCCAGCTCCCCGAAGAGCTCGGAGTGCAGCTGGGCGGCCAGCTCGGCCCCGAATCCGCCAAAACGCCACGCCTCGTGGGCCACCACCGCCCGGCGGGTGCGGGCCACCGACTGCACGACGGTGTCGAAGTCGAGCGGCACCAGTGACCGCAGGTCGATCACCTCGACGTCTATGCCGTCGGAGGCCAGCCGTTCCGCGGCGGCCAGCGCGTTCAGGGCCATCGCCGAATAGGCCACCACGGTCACGTCGACGCCGGGGCGGACCACTGCCGCCGATCCCAACGGCACTCGATAGTCGCCGGTGGGGACCGGGCCCCGCTGGGCGGTGATCTTCTTGTGCTCCAGGTAGATGACCGGATCGGGGTCGTCGATGGCCGTTCGCAGCAGACCCTTAGCGTCGGCCGGGTTCGAGGGCGCCACCACCTTTAGGCCGGGCAGGTGGGTGAACAGTCCCTCGAGGCTGGAGGAGTGCTGGGACGCAGACGAGCGCAGCACGCCGTCGGAGGCCCGCAGCACCAGCGGCACCGACACCTGGCCGCCGAACATGTACCGGAACTTCGAGGCTTGGTTGACGATCTCGTCCATGGCCCCCAGCGTGAACTCCACGAAGCTCATGGACG
>VXNG01000170.1:32994-34870 GCA_009840695.1 Acidimicrobiaceae bacterium | reverse complement strand
GCACGGCCGGAAACGTGGCGGCCTCGGGCGGGACCACTCCCGTGTATCCGGGGAACGGGAGAGGCAGGTCGGGGAACACTCCCATGCCGACACGATGGTGGTTGCGCCCGGTGAGGATGCAGGCGCGGGTGGGCGAGCAGAACGCGGTGGTGTGGAAGTTCGTGTACCGCAGCCCCTCGGCGGCGAGCCGGTCGATGGTGGGGGTGGCAATGGGGCTGCCGTAGCACCCGAGCTGAGCGAAGCCGCAGTCGTCGAGCACCACCATCAGGACGTTGGGCCCGCCCGGGGGGAACGGACTCGGAGGACGCGGCGCAGACGATTCGGCCAGCGTCAGGCCGATCTGCATCTCAGGATCGCTCTCAGGCATCGGTCGCCGATCGCTCCCTACGGGTCCCGGGGCAGGGTATCGAAGGCCATTCTGAGGTTTGCAAGCTCACGGCCACCGAGTCCATGCGGCGCGGTGAGCGAAGTTCGTGTCCGAGTCCTCCATGCGACACCATTGAGAGGTCAGGATTCAGTCCCAGGCTGAGCAGACGGGAGCCTTCCGTGGCCGAGCATCCTTCCGACACCTCAGACTCCCGGTGCGACCTGCTACTCAGCGGTGGTGCGATCATCACGATGGACGACGAGCGCCGGATCCTCGAACCGGGGGCGGTGGCGGTCACCGGCGACCGCATCAGCGCGGTCGGGTCACCCACGGACCTGGGCCACCTGAGCGCGGCCCGGACCATCGACTGCAGGGGATCGGCGGTGATCCCAGGGTTCGTGTCCGCTCACGACCACCTGTTCCAGAACGCGGCCCGCGGCTGGGGTGAGGGCGTGGACTTCCGGGTGTGGCTGCCGGACTTCATGTTCCCGCTCGCCCTCAACATGACCCGGGATGAAGCGGTTGCGGCCGTCACCATGACCATCGTCGAGCAGGTGCGCACCGGCACCACCGCGGTACTGGACCACCACTACGCGGGGACCGACGTAGAGACCACTCTGGCGGTGGCCGAGGCGGTTGAGCGGGTGGGCATGCGGGGCGCAATCGGCCGGGGACTCGGCCGTGAGCAGCCCTACCCGCCGTCCGAGCAGTTCGACATGATGGCGGCGGCCATCGATGCTCGGCCCGCGGGCAGCAAGGTCGAGGTCTGGCCTGCGCCGGGCGACATCATCTACAACGACCAGGACTTCGTGGCGGCGTCGGTGCAGCTGGCCCGGGACAAGGGCGTGGGCTGGCACACCCACTGCTCCCAGTACAAGACCGATCCAGACGTCTACCTGGCCGAGCACGGCATCCGCCCGGTTCTATGGCTTCACGAAGCAGGACTGCTGGGACCCGACGGTCACTTCGCCCACATGATCTTCCTCGACGACGAGGAGGTGGCGAGGGCAGGGGAGTGCAATGCCGCCATCGCCTACTGCCCGATCTCCCACGGCGTCTTCGGGCTCGGGACCATGCGGCTGGCCGAGCTGCGGGCCGCGGGGGCGATCATCGGTCTGGGATACGACGGAGCGGTGGCCGGTTTCCGCAACGACATGTTCGAGCAGATGAAGATGGCGGTGATGATCCAGCGGCTCAAGGCCATGGACCCCACGCTGTCGGGCCCGGCCGAGGCTTTGGAGCTGGCCACCCGGGAGGGCGCCCGCTTCATGGGAATCGATGCTGGGGTACTTGCTCCGGGCAAGCTGGCCGACATTGCTGTGGTCAGCCTGCAGGGCGCCCACATGACCCCGCGCCCCGCGCCCGTAGCCGCGGTCGCCTACTCGGCCCGCAGCTCAGACGTTCAGTTGACCATCGTCGGCGGCGAGGTCGTCTTCGAGAACGGCGTGTGCACCCGGGTCGACGAGGCTGAGGTGAGGGCCGAGGCCGAGGCCGCCGCCGAACGGCTCA
>VXNG01000170.1:15844-32894 GCA_009840695.1 Acidimicrobiaceae bacterium | reverse complement strand
CGGGTCGACGAGGCTGAGGTGAGGGCCGAGGCCGAGGCCGCCGCCGAACGGCTCACTGGACGGCTGGACCTGGACCTGAGTGTTCTCCGTCGAGCCTGATCCAGCGGCTCGGACGCGCCGTGTCGTTCACATGACGGGCACTGAAGCTCCGACCGCCGAGCATCCGCCGTGCCTCGCTCAGTGCAACCCGTCGTGGAAGTGGGCGAGGCGAGCATCCTGCTGGCTCGCAGGCGCGATCGCGGTGATCGGCACAGCGTGCGGCACCGCCGGCCATGAGCCCGCGATGACGGGCAGCGCAACCGTTGAGCGGTTCGATGCCGCGCTCGGATGCGAGGCGCTGGCCGACCGGTGGGCCATGCTCCAGCAGGAGTACCTCGACCGGCTCGGGACGGCCACGGAGGCGGACCTGGACGAGACGAGCCCGGCGGTGGCGAGCGCGGGACAATGGCTGGGCAACGCCATGATCGAACAAACCCGGGACGCTGTCGCCGTCGGCTGCGACGAACTGGTATCGGGATCGGCCGCGCTGTGCGCCCGCGTCGACGGCCTCTCCGCCCCCGGGGAAGCGGCCGAGATCACCCTGGACAGGCTTCGCGACAGCTGCTCATGAGTTCGGCGACTTCACGCTCGCTCTGAGGGCAGCCTCTCGTCCAGTTCCATCAGGCTGGTCCACACCGGCACTGGGATCGGTATGCCATCGCGGCGGCGCTGTTGAGCCAGGGCGTGCTCCCGCTGGCCGGGAATCTCGACCCGGTCGAAGCCCGGAGCGGGGCGAGTCGAGCAGACATCGTCGAGAATCTTCTCGACGGCGGCGACCACCACGTCGGGTGCCCGGTAGCAAGCGGTGTTCACCAGCATGATGAGCCAGTTCGCTTCGACCGTGGCCGTGCCCATCAGCGCGGTCGCCACGATCTCGGCCATGAGTCCCATGCCGTAGCCGCGGGCGCCTGCGAAGGGCCGGATGGCGCCGCCGTCGAGGTACGCGCCGGGATCGGCACTGGGCGTGCCGTCGGCAGTCAGCAGGTACTCGCCGTCGAGCTGCACGCCGCGTACCTGGGCGTTCATGACCTTGCCGCCCGACACCATGCCGGTGGCGAAGTCCACGATCACTGGGCCGCCTTCGCCGGCCGGGAACCCGAACGAGTACGGGTTGGTGGGCAACTTGGGGTCGATTCCTCCGTGCGGTGCCACCTGGCGCCACCGTTGCCGCCGCCCGCCACCGCAGATGATCGAGAACATCCCGGCCTCGGCGGCCGTCTCCGAGTAGGTGCCCATCCGGCCGGTATGCCCGCAGTTCTGCACCGCCACAACCGACATCCCCGCATCGCGGCATTCCTCGATGCCCAGACTCATGCCCAGCGCAACGGCGGGGTGGCCGAAGCCGCCGTTGCCGTCGACCACGATGCGGCCGGCTGCGTTCCGCGCCGCGCTCGGGCGAGCATCGGCGTCGAGGTAGCCGGTCTCGGCCATCCTGGCGTACTGAGTCAGCCGCATCGTGCCGTGTGACGGCACACCTCGCAGGTCCGCGCCCACGAGATGCTCGGCGATCTCCGCCGCGATGTCGGGATCGCAGCCGATGCGGGTCATCACGTCGGTGGCGAGGGCGGTCAGCTCCTCTACGCCGACGACATGGACCGGCTCGGCAATGGTCTCAGGCTGGGTCGATTCGTCAGCCACTCCGCCTCCTCCCTCGACCCGGGACGGTCGGCGGAGCGTAGCCCCGCCGCGGCCCGCCGATAGGCGCAATGACAGAACCCAGCCCCGCTGGCAGTGTTCTACCTAAGTAGGTATATTGGTACCTATGGTGTTGAGCATCAAGAGTGCCGAGGCCGACCAGCTGGCCCGGGAGCTGGCGGAGATGACGGGGGAGTCGATCACCGAGGCGATCGTCGCGTCCCTCAAGACCCGCCTCGACCTGGAACGGCGACGTCAGCGCAACCGAGCACTGGACGACATCATCGAGCGGTTCCAGGAGCTGACGGTGCTTGATGAACGCAGCCCCGAGGACATCATCGGCTACGACAAGCACGGCCTGCCGTCGTGATGGTGGTCGACACGTCGGCGGTTGTCGCTGTGCTGTTCGGCGAACCGGGCGCCGAGGGTGTCGAACACAAGCTGATGGAGGCGCCCTGCATCATGTCGGCCGCCACCCGCGTGGAACTCGGCATCGTGGTAGAGGCGCGAGCAGGCCCTGCTGGTGCCCAGCTACTGGAAGAGCTCCTGGCCCGTATCGGAGTCAGGGTCGAGCCGGTCGATCAAGGACTCGCCGACGAGGCGCTGGTGTGCTGGCGACGCTTCGGCAGGGGCAGGCACCCAGCGGGACTCAACTACGGCGACACGTTCTCGTATGCGCTGGCCCGCCGGATGGGGCTGCCCCTGCTCTTCGTAGGAGAGGACTTCGCCCGGACCGACGTGCAGGCCGCCTGACCGTCCGGGCCGCCTGAGCCCGAGCCAGCCGTCAGAAGTCGAAGCCGTTGGCGGCCACCGGAGTGGTCATGGCCATGTCGGGTGGGCCGGCCATGAGCGCCATCAGGGCCGGCATGGCCGCCTGCATGGCCTCGTTGTTGCCGTGCTGCTGGGCCGCTTCCATGCTCGACATGAGCGCGAAGAACCAGTACGTGCCGTCGTCGCCTCGGTGATAGGAGTAGGACTCGACGCCGTCCACCAACTCGCTCGCCGCGACGACGGCCCGCAGGGCCTCGTCCATCTCGTCACCCCTGCCTTCTTGGCAGGAGAACTTCGCGAACACTGAGACCTTCGACATGCTTCTCGCCCTTCTCTTGGAGAATCTCGGTGCCGGTATTGTGCCCTGGAGGCATAGCTTCTCGACTCAGATTCTCGAGAGCGACATAGAGGAACCGCGGTGGGACAGAACCAGCGATCGCAGATCGAGATGACCGGCGAGGAGCTGGCTCTCTTCATCGACCAGTCACGCACCTGCACGATGGCCACCGTCGGTCCCGGCGGCATGCCGCACCTGGTGGCCATGTGGTACGCCTGGCTCGATGGCCGGGTGTGGCTGGAATCCAAGGCCAAGGCCCAGAAGATCGTCAACCTCGGCCGTGACGACCGGATGTCGGTGATGATCGAAGCCGGCAACACCTACGACACCCTGCGGGGGGTGTCGCTGGAGGGCCGCGGGGTGGTCGTCACCGATCCCGAAGAGATCTGGCGGGTGGGGGTCAACGTCTGGGAGCGCTACACCGCTCCCTACTCCGAGGACGTGCGGCCGCTGGTGGAGGCGATGCTGCGCAAGCGGGTGGCGGTGCGCCTCGACGCCGAACGGGTCCGCAGCTGGGACCACCGCAAGCTCGGGCTCGGCGCCATGGACGTCGGCGGCACCACCGGACCGCACCTCGACGGGCCCGGCCTGTGGGGACCCGGCTGAGCACGGCCGCCGCCGCAACGCTAAGAACGCGGGCATGGAACTATCAGAAGCAACCGACTGGGCCGCGAAGCGCACACTCGGGGTGTTGATCACGATCCGCTCCGACGGACGGCCCCAGTCGTCGGACATCGTCTACAGCGTGGACACCGGAGTGTTCTCCATCTCGGTCACCGCCGGCAGAGCCAAAACAATCAACTTGAGACGCGACCCGCGGGCCGTGCTGCACATCTCCGACGAGAAGGCGTGGTCGTACGTGTCACTGGACGGCACGGTCGAGTTGTTGCCCCCTACCACCGCACCCGGCGACGCCACAAGCGACGCGCTGGTCGCCTACTACGAGCGGGTGACGGGTGCACCGCACCCCGACTGGGACGAGTACCGCCAAGCCATGATCGACGAGGGCCGGCTGATGGTCCGCTTCACGCCGACCAGCGCCACCGGCCACATCCACCGCTAGAACGCCTCATGGCATCCGCAGCCGGCGCCACCCAGGACATCTTCTCGCTGGACGGTAGGGTCGCCATCGTCACGGGGGCCAGCGGGACGCTGGGGGAGCGCTACTGCGGGGTGCTCGCCGGCCGGGGGGCGACCGTCGTCGCCGCGGCCCGCAGGCTCGACCGGCTGGAAGCACTGGCGAGAGAAGTGCCCCGGGTGGTGCCGGTGGGCTGCGACGTCACCGACGACTCCCAACTGCTGCGGCTGGTGGAGGTGGCAGCCGAACATGGCGGTCCCGACATCGTGGTCAACAACGCGGGAACCAGCGACGCGGTGATCCGGGCCCACGAGCAGGATCCTGACCATTTCCGGCGGGTGCTGGACATCAACCTCACGGCCGCCTTCGTACTGTCGGCGGCCGCGGCCCGGTGGATGATCGAGCACAGCCGGCGCGGCAACATCGTCAACGTGGCGTCGATGCTGGGGATCGTCGCCTCCGGCGGCAACCACCAGGCCGGCTATGTGGCCTCCAAGAGCGGTCTGATCGGCCTCACACGGGAGCTGGCCAAGCAGTGGGCTCCGGAGGGCATACGGGTCAACGCCATCGCTCCGGGTTACTTCCGCAGCGGGCTCACGGAGGAGATGTTCGCGGGCGACGCTCCCGGCCTCCGCCACATCGAGCGCAACACCCTCATGAGGCGGGCCGGGGAGATCGACGAGTTCGACGGGGCGCTGCTGCTGCTCGCCTCCGACGCGGGCAGCTACATCACCGGCCAGACCATCGTCATAGACGGCGGCTGGACCGCCCGCTAGAACGCCGGGAGCGCCCAGGCTCTAGACCGCGCCGGCGCGATGGTAAGCGTCCAGCACTAGGCCGTGGAAGTGGTGCACGCCGTGCTCGGACAGGCCAGAGCCGTCCGGGTCGCACACGATGCGGCCCTGGGTGAACGCGGGGGTGCCCATGCCCCGCTGCACGCTCTCCACGATGGCGATGTCCTCGGGCTGGAGCACCTCGTCGACATAGCGGATCGACTCGATGTCGGCCTCCGTCAGCTCGTCGTTCTCGAGGTAGTAGTCGATGGTCTCGAGCGTTCGCTCCGGTCCGGCCGGGACCATCTGCATGACGCTGAAGTTGGCCCGGCCCGGGTAGCGCATCAGGCAGGTGTTGGGCCACAGCCACCAGATAGCCAGGTCCTTCACGGCGGAGCCTTCGGTGTCGTAGGCCGAGTTGGCCGAGTGGCCGGCCCGGGCCATGTGGCTGGAGTAGATGCCGTGGGTGGTCACCCGGTAGGTGTCCATCTCCACCAGCGTCACGAAGTCGGGATGGGCGACATGGCAGTGGTAGCACTCCAGGAAGTTGTCGACGACGTTCTTCCAGTTGGAGGCGATGTCGTATTGGAAGCGCCGCACGTGGGTGAGCTCAGCCACGTCGGGTGCCCAGCGGACGATCTCGTCGCCCAGACCCCCGGACTGCTCGGCCAGGGGCGCAGCCGCGGGGTCGAGGTTGACGTACACGAAGCCCCCGAACTCCTCAGCTTGAACCTCACTCAGGCAGATGCTCGAGGCATCGAAGGAAGCCACGTCCGCGGTGCGCCTGGCCTGGGCTAGGCGACCTGTCAGCTCGTAGGTCCAGCCGTGGTATCCGCACACGATGCTGTCGGTTCGGCCGGAGCCCGAAAGCAACTCGTGGGCGCGGTGCTGGCACACGTTGTAGAACGCCCGCAGTTCGCCGTCGCGGCCCCGCACCAGCGCCACCGGCATGCCCGCCACCTCCAGGGCCACATACGAGCCGGGGTCGCGCAGCGACTCGATGTGACAGACCCACTGCCAGGTGTGGGCGATGATCTCCCGCCGATCGATCTCGTGCCAGCGGAACTCGGTGTAGGCGTCGGCATGCAGCGACATCGACCGGGTCGGGTCGGGATCATAACCGGCAGCGATTCCGACGCCGGTGGCGCCGTCGTCGTTGGCGGATGCCCGGCGCTCAGACGCCTGGGCCTCGGTGCTCGTCACGTGTCCCAATCTAGACGCACGTCGTTAGCGTGCGGACCAAGCGGACCCCCGGACACGAGGCCCCGACTTGAAGAATCCCGCGACGCCCGCCGGTCTACATCTCTGGACAGCGGCGCTGGCTCTCATTGTGCTCGTGCCCATCGCCTGCAGCGGTGGCGACACGCCAGCGGCGCCCGCTGACAACGACCCGCTGAGCGAGGTGGCCGGTATGGCCAGCGGGGACGGGGGCCATCACGACCATGGCAGCTCGGTCGAAGTGGCCGAGGGCGTGCCGGTATCGACTATCTCTATCGAGGTCAGCGAGGACCCGGTGGAGGGGTGGAACCTCCGTGTCATCACCACCGACTTCCGGATCGTGCCCGAGAACGTCTCCACCGCTCACATCGACGGGGAGGGCCACATGCACCTCTACATCGACGGTGAGAAGGTGTCGCGGCTCTACGGCGAATGGCATCACATCGGCCCGCTGGCGCCCGGCGAGCACGAGGTGCGGGTCGAGCTGTCGGCCAACGACCACTCGGCGATGGCCGTGGACGGAGACATCATCGACGCCACCACTGTGATCGTCGCACCAGAGACGGGCGACCACGCCACAGGCCACAGCCACACCGAGCCGAGGGAGGCTTCGGAGCCGCACCCGTCGGTGGCCGTGGAACTGGTGGACGACCCGGCCGGGGGTTGGAGCCTCCACGCGGTGCCGTCCAACTTCCGCCTGGCCCCTGAGAACGCCTCCGGCAACCACGTCGACGGCGAGGGCCACATGCACCTGTACATCAACGGCAAGAAGGTGGCCCGCATCTACGAGACCTGGTACCAGACGCCGCCGCTGCCGGCCGGGACGCACGAGATCACGGTGGCATTGCAGACCAACGACCACGCCCCGCTGACGGCGGGCGGATCCTTGGTGGAGACGTCCATCACGCTGGAGGTCTCCGAGGACGAGGCCACCATGCCGGACGACCACGAAGCCAGCACCGACGACCCACACGACCACCACGATCACGACCACGACCACGGATCGGCGGGTGAACCGACCCGGTACGACGCGGACTTGGCCGACGCGGTCCAGACGATCACGGTGGACGTGGCGGGCGGCGCACCGGTGGGCGGTGTCCAGCGGGTGGAGGTCGATCTCGGTTCGGTGGTGGCCCTGATGGTCACTTCCGACATCGCCGAGGAGGTCCATGTCCACGGCTACGACATCCTGAGAGCCGTCTCTGAGGGCCATCCGGCCCGTTTCGCCTTCACTGCGGAGATCCCGGGCGTGTTGGAGGTGGAGCTCGAGGACTCGGGCCGCCTGCTGTTGCTGCTGGAGATCTCCTGAGAGGGTTCCGGTGACGGGCGACTTCCATCCCAGCACGCCGCGGTTGCTCGCCGGCAACGCCGCCTATGCCCGGGACTTCGACGGTGCCGGGATGCCGGCGGAGCCGGCGCGCCGGCTAGCCGTGGTGGCCTGCATGGACGCCCGGATCGATGTGCCCAGAATCCTCGGGTTGCACGCTGGCGAGGCCCACATCCTCCGCAACGCCGGGGGAGTGGTCACCGACGACGTGATCCGATCGCTGTGCCTGTCGCAGCGGCTGCTGGGCACGCGGGAGGTGGTGCTGGTGCACCACACCGGCTGCGGGCTCCAGACGCTCGACGAGCACCGGTTCCTGTCCGAGCTCGAAGCGGAGACCGGGATCAGGCCCTCATGGCCGCTTGACGCGTTCGCGGACCCCTATGACGACGTAGCCGAGTCGATGCGGCGCCTGCGCGCCTCGCCGTTCCTGCCCCACAAGGACCACATCCGGAGCTTCGTGTACGACGTCGCCGACGGCAGGCTCCACGAGGTGAAGCCTCAGGCCGTCTGACGGGCGATCCGCGGCACGGGCCGACCACGGCTCGACTACGGTTCGGGACGTTCGAGGGTCGCTCAAGGCAGAGGAGGCGCATGGATTGGTTCCGCACCCGGAAGCTCTCCCACGGTGTCTGGCTGGTCGCCGAGCCGGCCCTTGTCAATCTGTGGCTCATCACGGGCACGGAGCGCGCCGTCCTGCTCGACACGGGTTGCGGCATCTCGCCGATCCGGCCCGTCGTCGACGCGCTGACGGATCTGCCGGTCACTGTGGTCAACACCCACTACCACTCCGACCACATTGGCGGGAACTGTGAGTTCGACGAGGTCATCACCCACGAGCACGGTGCGGAACTGGTAGCCGCGCCCCTTGCGGAGGAGTGGCGTGCAGGGTTCGCGAACTACGTGCGCGACCTCTTGACGTGCGCCGACGCGTACCCGAGCGATCGATCGGAAGCACTTCCACCTGCTTGAGTCCTTCAACGACATCGGGCCGCTCCCGCCGAGGTTCGACCTGGATTCGTGGGACATCGTCACCGCTCCACCCACGGCCACCGTCGTCGACGGAGACCGGATCGAACTGGGCGACCGGGCTCTGGTCGTGATGCATACGCCCGGCCACACCCCCGACTCGATCTGCTTGTACGACGAGCGCGACGGCCTGCTATTCACCGGTGACACGGTCCTCACCGGCGCGAATCTGGCGCAGTTCAACGAGGCCAACCTCGACGCCTATGCGGCGTCAACGCGGCGACTGGCCGACATGGCCGGCGACGTGAGCCTGGTCGTCCCTCACCACTACGGCAGGACGACGATCGATCCGGCGTTCCTGACCGAGGTGGCCGACGGCATGGAACAGGTGGCGGCCGGTGAGGCCACCCTGGTGCCGAGCATCGATCTGTTCAGCAACCAGGTCCTAGCGGCCATGTACGACCGCTTCAGCATCCTTATCGCCGATCCCGATCTGGAACCGCTGCTCGAGTTCACCGACAAGGCCGGCGCCAGCGCCTAGCGGCGGCGACGGCCCTGTCAGGTCCGTCGAAGTTTGAGAAACGGCAGCGCCGTGACGGTTGCGGGGACAGCAACATGGTCATCGGTGCCGGGAATCTCCCATTCGACCGCCACCAGGGAGCCGACCTCGCCGAATGCCCCGGCCAGATGGCCGAATCCGATGAGCTTCCCCACTGTCGGCGACCACGTCACGCTGGACGCTCGGCCCACTGTCTCTCCATCGACTGTCACCCGCTTGGCGACCCACTCAACACGCGGAGAGATGGTGGGAGCCACCTCCCTCGACACACAGGCATCGACGACCGCCTTCCAGTCGATGTCGAGGCCGACGAGGGCCCGCCGCGGACCCCCGGCCGCCTGCTCGGCGAGCAGGGCCTCCCGGCCGACGAAGTCCGGCTTGTCGAGATCGACGAAGCGATCCATCCCTAGCTCGAAAGGCGAGGACTGGAACTCGGGATCACTACCCGAAACGGTGTGACTGTCGTTGGGTCCGGGCCCGGCATGCGTGTAGTCGGCTCCGATTATCAGGAGACCCGCCTCGACGCGAGCCACATCGATCGCCCACGCCCCGCACGGTCGCAGTCCGAACGGCTCACCGGCCGTGGCCACCGCGTCCCATACTTCGGGTCCGCTTCCGGCCTGCATCATGATCTCGTAGCCCAGTTCCCCGGTGAATCCCTGGCGAGCCAATTCGACTTCGACCCCACGCACCACCGCGGTCGTCCTTCGGGAGAAGTCGAGCCCGGACCAGGCCTCGCCGGTGGCTGCCTCGACCACATCGCGCGATCGGGGCCCCTGCACCATCAGGATCCCGTAGTCGTAGGTCTCGTCGATAACCTCCGCGTCGAATCCGTCCGCGTTCTGTTGGATCCACTCCGACGCCGGAGCGCCGGTGAATCGGTAGCACTGGTCGTCGACCCTGAACACCAGCCCGTCACAGACGACCTTGCCCTCTTCGGTGCACAACGGTGTGTACCAGACCGACCCGACACCGAGATCGTCGGTCCGTCGCGGGAGCAGGCGGGCGACGAGCCGTTCGGCGTCCGGGCCTGTGATCGTGCACTTGCTGAGCGGCGACATGTCGCCCATCGCCGCCGTCTGGCGGATTGCCCCCAGCTCGGCGTGGAAGTCGTCGTACACGTCGACGACGTGGTGAAGGTCCCAGGCGAACACCCAGGGCGTCGCACTCAGCCGAGCGGTGCGCGCATGCAACGGGGTCCCGACCACACCGTCGGGCCGGAAGCGGCCTTCACGGGCCTTCTCCCAGTGTGCGGTCACGGTGTTGCGCCTTGAAGCATCTCCGGTTGGATGATAGATTATAATAGATGACGGCAGACATCACCCGAGATCTGATCAGCGCCTTTCCGAAGGTGGAGTTGCACGTCCACGTTGAAGCCTGCATCAGCGGGAGCCGGATCGAGAGCCTTGCGACCGAAGCGGGAGTGCCCATGCTTCGACCGGTCGAGCAGCTGTTCGAGTACAGCACGCTCGCCGAGTTCCTTGAGACGTACGAGTGGTGGTGCGACCTGCTCCGAACGCCCGAGACGGCCGAGGGCGTCGCCTACGAGGCGGCCGCGCTCCTCGCCGCCGATGGCATCGTCTACGCCGACGTGCTGACCGGTCCCCGGTACTGGGAGCACCTGGACGACCAAGAACTCATCCTGGCCCTCGGCGCCGGTTTCGAGCGGGCTCACCGCGACGGCCTCACCGACTGCCGGCTCGTGCCTTCGATCAGCCGTGAGCAATCCGCGCAATGGGCCATGGAGCTGGTCGAGTGGATCGGCGCGGAACGCCCCACCCGAGTCGTGGGCCTCGGTCTCGACGGCAACGAAGCGGTGCTCGGCCGGACCACGCCGAAGTTCGAGGAGGTCTACGCACGGGCCGGCGAGTTCGGCTTGGGCCGTACCGTGCACGCGGGCGAGTCGTCAGGCCCGGAGGGGGTGCGCGACGTGCTCGACTACCTCCACGTCGACCGCATCGACCATGGCGTCCGCGCCATCGAGGATCCCGCCCTCACCGCGAGACTCGCCGACGAGGGGGTCACGTTGAACATCACCCCGACATCGAACGTCATCACGGGGCTGTACCCCGACCTGCCGAGTCATCCGGTCGGCAGGTTCATCGACGCCGGCGTCCCGGTCACGGTCAACTCCGACGATCCGCTGGCCATGAACGTCACGCTGTCGGGCGAGTTCGAGGCGGTGGCTGGAATCCACGGCTGGAGCCTCCATGATCTGGTCGCAGCGACCCGGCGCGCCGCCGACGCCGCCTTCTGCGACGACATTGATCGTGCCGCGCTCCACGCCCTGATCGACACGTTCCTCGCCGAGGAGATGGAGTCGATCTGATGAGCGGTCCGGGTGAGGCCATCGATCTGCGGACCAGCGCGGCCGAGGCGGTCACCAACCAGCTCCGCCGGGAGCTGCTCGACGGCACCATAAGTCCCGGCTCTCGCATCATGCCCAAGGATCTGGCTGACCGGTTCGGCCTGAGCGTGGTGCCCGTCCGCGAGGCCCTGCGCCGGCTCGAGGCCGAGGACCTCGTGGTGGCCTCTCCCCAGCGCGCCACCTACGCGGCGGAGATCGGCCTGGAGGACCTCGCCGGGGTCTACGACCTCAGGCGGATCCTGGAGGCGGAACTGGCCGGTCGGGCCGCCGAGCTCTCATGCGAGGAGGACCACCGGCGCTGTCGCGAGGCGCTGGGGTGGCTGGCCGAGTCGGAACCGTATTCCCCCGAGTTCTTCGAGGCTCATCGCGCCTTCCACTGGCAGCTGCTCGCGCCTACTGGCACCGACGTGGCCCGCCGGGTGCTGGAGCGCTTGTGGCAGAGCGTCGATCGCTACGTCGCGCTGGCGGCGAGGAGGCTCCCGGAGTTCTCCAGCCCCGATCGACTGGAGTCCTTCCACTCTGAGCACCAGATGCTGGCGACGGTGTTCGAGGCGGGCGACCGGTCCGTGTCGCGCCAGGCATTGGCTGCCCACCTCACGTCCACCGAGGACATGCTGAAGCAGGCCTACAGGGTGCTCGCTCCCGAGTCGACGGCCAGCGCCGTCTTGCCCGAACCCGAGCTTGCGACCAATTACATTTCGTGACTCATGGCAGCACCCGACAAGACTGAGGCCGCGGCCGATCCGCTGTCGGAGGCGTACGTCGCCAACGTTCTCGCCGACCTCGTGCGTATCCCCAGCACCAACCCGGGCGCCTACGAGAGCGACCTGGCCCGAAGAGTCGTCGAGTGGTTCGACGCAACACCAGTCACCGCAGATCTGGTCGAGTCGATGCCTGGCCGCCCTTCCGTCGGCGCAGTCCTAGAGGGGAGGGGAGAGGGCCCCCGTCTCATACTGAACGGCCACCTCGACACCGTGCCGATCGACGACGAGAGCCTCTGGACGGTCGATCCGTTCGGTGCAGCCGTGAGCGACGGATACATGTACGGGCGCGGGACGTGCGACATGAAGGGCGGTCTGGCGGTGCAGATCGCGGTGGCGCATCACCTGGCCAGGAGCCGGGATCGCCTCAACGGCACGCTCGTGCTGCACTTCGCCGCCGGCGAGGAACGGGCCGAGCCGGGAACGCTGTCGTTGCTGGAGGCCGGCTACCTGGGCGACTACGGGATCGTCACCGAGCCGACCGAGTTGCGCATCGCGGCCGCCACCCGTGGTCTCGCGCCGCTGCAGATCCACCTCAAGGGCCGGTCGATCCACGCCAGTCGAGGCCACCTCGGCATCAACCCGGCGTGGGGTCTCAAGTGGGTTCTCGAGGCCCTCGAGCGATACCGGCATGACCTCGAGAAGCGCAACCACCCGCTGCTGTCGCACGGATCGTGCACCCCCACGGTGGTGAACGGGGGAGTGACCCCCAACGCGGTGGCCGACTCGATCGACCTGTGGGTGGACCGGCGCCTCATCCCGGGCGAGACGGTGGACGGTGAGCTTCAGGAGGTGACCCGGCGGCTGCTGGCCGCCCGGCCCGCCGACTCGCAGGTGGAGGTGGAGGTGAGCGTCGCCTACAACCGGTTCGAACCGGCCGAGATAAGCGTTGAGTCACCTCTCGTCCATCAGCTGGTCCGCAGCGTCGAGCGGGTCACCGGCCGTCCCGGCGAGGTCTACGGCGCCCCGTACTCCAGCGACGTGCGCAACCTCGTCAACGACGCCGGCATCGACGCAGTGAACTTCGGCCCGGGGAACGTTGCAGAATGTCACTGCGCCGACGAAAGGGTGGAGCTGAGCCAGCTCGAGACGGCGGCCAGGGCGATAGCCGACGCCGCGGCCGAGCTGATGATCGACGACTGAACCCGTCGAATGGGACCGAGTATGCAGCATCACGAGTACATGGAAGACCGCGAGATGCTGAAGATGATCGAGGAATCGATCGCCGACTCGGCGCCTGTCGGCTCGTCTGCGCTGGCGGCGCGGGGCATCACCAAGGCCTTTCCTGGTGTGCTGGCCAATGACCGGATCGACTTCGATGTGGTCTCGGGCGAGGTCCACGCCCTCCTGGGCGAGAACGGCTCCGGCAAGACCACGCTGTGCAAGATCCTGACCGGCCTCTACCGGCCCGACTCCGGTCTGGTCCTCGTGGACGGCCAGCCCGTGCACTTCCGGTCCCCGGCCGAGGCCTACGCCGCGGGCATCTTCATGGTGCACCAGCACTTCAGCCTGGTCGGACCGCTCACGGTCGCAGAGAACGTCGTGCTCGGCTGGACACGCGAGGGCGGGTTCCGCTTCAACCGGGCCGACGTCGAGGACGAGGTCGCGGCGGTAGCCGAGCGCCTCGACATGCATGTCGACCCCCGGGCCCAGATCTCGAGGCTGTCCGTCGGCGAGAGACAGCGGGTCGAGATCCTCAAGGCGCTGTACCGGGGGGCGAGGACCCTCATTCTCGATGAGCCGACCACCGTCCTCTCGCCCCAGGAGGCCGATCAGCTATTCATCTCGCTCCGGCGTATGGCCGACGCCGGTGAATCCGTCGTCTTCATCTCCCACAAACTCGACGAGGTATCGGCGCTGTGCGATCGCGTCACCGTCCTCCGGCAGGGTCGGACATCCGGTTCGGCGGACCTGCGGGAGGAACGGGTCGACGCCCGCGGGCTGGCTCGCCTGATGGTCGGCCGAGACATCCACTTCGAGCGCCGATCGCGGCTCGCAGCCGCCGGCGAGGGGACCGCCGTGCTGGAGATGAGCGGCGTGAGCGCGGTCGACGAGGACGGCAACCGAGTCCTCACCGACATCGAGTTGAGCATCGGATCCGGCGAGATCCTCGGGTTGGCCGGAGTCGCCGGAAACGGCCAGCTGGCACTCGCCGAGGTCATCACCGGCGTCAGACCGAGCGCCAGCGGCGACGTCGCGCTCGACGGTGAGCCCATCCCGCCCGGCGATGTTCGCGCCGCGGTCGACCGGGGGATCGCCTACGTGCCCGAGGATCGGATGGGCACCGGTCTGGCTCCGGGGCTGTCGGTCGCCGACAACATCACGCTGAAGGCGTTCCGGCGCCCGGAGTACGGCCGCGGGCCGTTCCTCAGCAGGCCCCGGATCGAGGAGCGCACCAACCACCTCATCACCGAGTTCGACGTGAAGGGAACGGTCGACACCCTGGCCCGGCAACTCTCGGGCGGCAACGCCCAGAAGGTGGTGCTGGCTCGCGAGATCTCGTCGGGGCCCCGCCTGCTGGTGGTGGCCACCCCCACCCGGGGCCTCGATGTGTCGGCCATGGAGACGATCCGCGGACTGCTCATCGAGGCGGCCGAGGCGGGGGTTGCCATCCTGTTGATCTCCGAGGATCTCGGCGAGATCCTCGATCTGGCCGACCGGGTGGCGGTGATCTGCGCCGGTCGGATCCAGGGCGTGCTCGACGCCGAGGGGGCCGACGTCGAGGAGATCGGCCTGCTCATGATGGGCGGCTCAGTCGAGAGGACCGTCGATGCCGTGGATTGAGT
Source organism: Acidimicrobiaceae bacterium (assembly GCA_009840695.1). The sequence goes on along the minus strand of VXNG01000170.1, from coordinate 18,276 downwards.
TCCGGCTGGAGAAGCGGCTCGAGCCCCCACGCTGGCTCGGCCCCTCGATGCCGTTCGTGGCCGTCACGGCCGCGCTCCTTCTCGGTGCTGCCATCCTCCTGGTGAGCGGCCGGAATCCGGCCGTGATCTACCAGCGCATGTTCCAGGCCGCGTTCACGAACCCGGGCGCACTGTCGGCGACGCTGGCCGCGGCGACGCCGCTGTTGCTGACCGGTCTCGCCGCCGCGGTCGCCTTCCGCATGCGGGTCTGGAACATCGGCGCCGACGGTCAGCTGATGATCGCGGCGGTCCTGGCCGCCGGCGCCGGGATCGCCCTCGGCGAGCGGAGCCTCGCCATCAGCCTTCCGGCCATGCTCGTGGCGGGTGCGATCGGAGGCGTCGCCTGGGCTCTCATCCCCGCGCTGCTGCGCGCCTACCTGAGAACGAGCGAAGTGCTGACGACGCTGATGCTGAACTACGTGGCGCCGCTCCTCCTCTTCTACCTGATCATCGATTCGACCTCGTACTGGCGGGATCTGGAGAGTCCCAGCGCCCGGGTGTTCCCGCAGGGCAAGACCCTGGCCGAGTCCGACTTCTGGCCCGAGTACGGCGAAGGAATCGCCGTCCCGTTCGGTCTGGTCGTGGGCGTGGTCCTCGCCGTGGTCCTCGCGGTCGTGCTCCGCAGCACCCGTCTCGGGTTCCAGATGAAGGTTGCGGCCGACAGCGAGACGGCTGGCCACTACGCCGGCATCCGCACGGTCCGGCTGCTGATACTCGTGATGGTCATCTCGGGTGCACTCGCCGGACTCGCCGGCGCCTCCCAGGTCGGCGACTTCTCCCATCGCATCGAGCCCAAGGCGCTTCAGTTCGCGTCGTACGGCTACACCGGCATCGCCGTCGCGGCCCTCGCCCGGTACAACCCGCTCGGTGTGGTCCTGAGCGCGTTCCTTGTGGGCGGCATGACCAACGCGGGCTTCGCCATCCAGGGTGTCGATCTCCCACTAGGGCTCATCGGGCTGATCCAAGGGCTGATACTCCTGCTCGTCGCCGCCAGTGAGGTCAGCTCCCGCTACCGGTTCGTCTTTGGGCGCCGGGCCAAACTCGAGCCCCGCGGCCCGGGGCCCCCTCGAGAGACCGGCGAACCAGCAACCGCGGGTGCGGGCGAAGGAGGACTGTCGTGAACGACACCCTCCTCGTCACCCTCATGGCGGCCGGCATCCTCTACGGGACACCCTTGGTGCTGGCCGGAATCGGTGAACTCTTCGCCGAGCGAAGCGGCGTCATGAACCTCGGGGTCGAGGCGATGATGCTCATGGGCGCCGCCACCGCGTTCTGGACATCACAGTCGTTCGATGGCCCTGGCTGGATCGCACTGACCGTCTCGCTGGCCGTGGCCGCCGCCACTGGCACGGTGCTGGCTGCGATCTACGCCTTCACCGTCGTGACCCTGCGAGCCAGCCAGATCGTGGCCGGCCTGGCGCTGCTGATACTGGGAGGCGCGGCCGGGCTGTCGAGCTACATAGCCTCGATCGGCGACCTCGCGAGAGATACCGGGAAGCATCGTCTGCCCGACTACGACCCGTTCGGGTTCGCGGATCTTCCGGTCATCGGGCCGTTGCTCTTCGATCAGAACGCTCTCGTGTACGGCTCCTGGGTGCTGGTCGTTCTGGCCAGCCTCTACCTCTACCGGACCCGTCCGGGGCTGCATCTCCGGGCCGTCGGCGAGGATCCCAAATCGGCCGATGCTATGGGAGTCAACGTCGTCACGTACCGCTACGCCCACACCATGCTCGGTGGGGCCATGGCCGGTATAGCCGGGGCGTACTACACCCTCGCCATCGCCCCGAACTGGGTGGACAACATCACTGCGGGGGCCGGCTGGATCGCGATCGCGCTGGTCATAACGTCGTTCTGGCGACCAGGGCTGCTGCTGGTCGGTGCCTACCTGTTCGGGATCGTTACCAGCCTGGGATTCACCCTCCAGACCCGGGGCGTGGACCTCCCCTCCCAGATCTTCAGCGCCATGCCGTATCTGTTGACCATCGTGGCCGTCGTACTCGTCTCCAGCGGTTGGGGGCGCGGCCGCCTGCATCCTCCTGCGGCGCTGGGCGAGCCGTACAGCCGCGAGGACGCCTAAAGCGACGACTGGGACATAAGTATTCAGTTATATCAAGTAGAGGATATTTTTCTTTGACATTTGCCAACGGGTCGGTCAGGCTGGTGCACAAACGAAGGGGGTGCGAGCCGCCGGGGTTCCTGGGCGCCGCTCTGCAGCGATCCATTGACCTCTCGCACGCGCCACGCAAAGCGGAGGTTTACGTCTTGATGCGAAGCTCAGCCAACAGCCACCGAGCCATACGTCTGCTCCTGCGACTCATGGCCATGTTCGCCGTGGGAGCGTTGATCGCTGCCGGCTGCGGTGACGACGACGAGCCAGCGGAGCAGCCAGCCGC
>VXNG01000170.1:0-15744 GCA_009840695.1 Acidimicrobiaceae bacterium | reverse complement strand
CGTTGATCGCTGCCGGCTGCGGTGACGACGACGAGCCAGCGGAGCAGCCAGCCGCGGAGCCCGCTGCCGAGCCGGCTGCCGAACCCGCCTCCGTAGAACCGGCTGCCGAAGAACCGGCTGCCGAGGAGCCTGCCGCCGAACCCGCCGCCGAACCCGCCGCCGAAGAGCCGGCTGCCGAGGAGCCTGCTGCCGAAGAACCCGCCGCCGAGCCCCTGCAGGTTCTGTTCCTGTACTCCGGTGTCATCAATGACGGCGGATGGACCGAGGCGTTCGACATCGCGCGCCAGGAACTTGAGGCCGCATTCGCCGGTCAAATCGAGACCACCTACAAGGAGAGCCTCTTCGGCGCGGAGCTGATCTCCCAGGTCATCGACCAGGGACTTCTCGACGGAGCGGATGTGATCGTCGGTACCAGCTTCGGGCAGGGGGAACCCATGCTCGCGGCCGCGGCCGAGAACCCGGACGTGTTCTTCATCGTCAGCCAGTGGGACAACCCCGGTGATCTCGACAACTTCGCCGGGTACGTGAACGCGCCGGAGGACGGTGCCTACATCGAGGGCGTCATCGCAGGCCACCTGATCGGCGAGGGCGAGACGGTCGGATGGGTGGACGCATTCGCGATTCCCTACGACATCCGGACAATCAACGGATTCGCCCTCGGACTCCAGCACAGCAATCCGACTGCGAGGGTCAGCACCGTCTTCACCAACGACTGGGTCGACCAGAATCTCTTTGCCCAGGCGGCGCGCAGCCTCGTCGACTCGGGTGTGAGCTTCATCGCCTCCAGCATCGGCGGCGCCACCATCGGCGAGATCGCGGAGAGTTCCGGGACTCCGCACACCGGCGTCTACATCGACGCCAGCGCGTACGCACCGAGCACGACCCTAACAACCCGCGAGTACACCTGGACACCGATGCTCCAGAGGTACCTGGACTCGATCTTCGAAGGGAACTTCGACACCTCGTTCGCCTACCAGGGAATGAGCGACGGAGTCGTCACCATGACCGATTGGGGACCCCTCTTCGACCAGTTGTCCGACGAGGCCAAGGCCGACGTCGAAGCCGAGCTAGCTCGCGTTGCGAGCGCTCCGGGGACGGTGTTCATAGGCCCGCTCGTGGACATCAACGGCAACGTGATCGCGGAAGAGGGAGAGTCGCTCGGCGTCGAAGCGCTCCGGTCCATGGCATGGGTCATGCCCAACGTCGATGGAGTGGAGGGACTCTGATCGGCCATTAGTGACAGGACGCCCCGGGGTCCCGGCCCCACCGCCCGGCACCCCGGGGGGCGGGTCGCCCCATGAGTAGCGTCCTCCGGCCGACGGGGCTCGGTGAGGCGCTCCAACTCCTGGCCACCGACCCGCGCCCGCAGGTGCTGGCGGGGGGCACCGACTTCATGGTCGAAGTCAACTACGACCGTCGCCGCCCGACCGCAGTCATGAGTCTCCGCCGGGTCGACGAACTGCGGGGCTGGCACAGGCGCGGCGACCGCCTGACGGTGGGTGCTGGCCTGTGCTACGCCGACATGCTCGAGCCCGAGTTCGAGGCGTTGGCCCCGGCCCTGGCCCAGGCGGCCCGTACTGTCGGCTCTCCCCAGATCCGCAACACGGGGACCATCGGCGGCAACCTCGCGACCGCCTCACCGGCCGGTGACACCCTTCCCGTCCTGTATGCGCTGGACGCCGCGGTGACCGTGTCCAGCACTCGCGGCGACCGCGTAGTACCTGTCCAGGAGCTGGTCGTGGGGCCGAAGCGAACCATCCTCGCCGATGACGAGCTGATCGTGTCGATCAGCATTCCGGCGGCCAGAGGGCCTCAGGAGTTCCTGAAGATCGGAGTCCGCAACGCCATGGTGATCTCGGTGGCGAGCGTCGCGCTGGTCGTCGACCGCTCGAGCCGGCGAATCGGGTGCGCGCTCGGATCGGTCGGGCCCACCGTCATTCGCTGCTCCGACGCCGAGGCGATGGCTGAGGCCGAGGTCGATTGGGACCGCCTCCTTCTGCCCGACCCGCGCGTATACGAGACGTTCGGCGCCATGTGCGCGGATGCGTCATCGCCTATCGACGACCACCGGTCAACTAGCCGCTACCGCCGGCACGGGATATACGTTCTCGCCAGGCGAGCACTGATGCGCGCCTTCGAGCGCGCCTGACCCATGACCGAGACGGTCACCTACCGGCTCCGGGTCAACGGAACAGACCGCATCGTCGAATCGTCGTGGCTGGGCGAGAGCCTTCTCTACGTCCTGCGGGAACGGCTGGGACTGGCGGGGAGCAAGAACGCCTGCGAGGAGGGCGAGTGCGGTTCGTGCTCGGTCCTGGTGGACGGTCGTCTGGTGTGCTCCTGTCTCGAGCTGGCGGCCGCCGCGGAGGGAACCGAGATCGTCACCGTCGAAGGGCTCTCACCCGACGGCGCGCTCTCCGACGTGCAGGAGGCCTTGCTCTCCGAGGGCGGGGTCCAGTGCGGGTTCTGCACGCCCGGCTTCGTCGTCGCGGTTCACGATCTCCTCGACGGGAACGCCGATCCGAGCCTGCTCGAGACCAAGGAGGCGCTGGCCGGCAATCTTTGCCGGTGCACCGGCTACGGCCGGATCGAGGCCGCGGTCGAGCGAGTGGTGGACTTGCGCCGTGGCTGAAGGCACCCGCGTCATCGACCGTCCCCGTACCGGGATCGGTGTGTCCACCCGCCGCCCGGACGGCCGGGCCAAGGTCAGGGGTGAGTTCGCCTACTCGTCCGACCTCTACGCCGACCAGATGCTGTGGGGGCGGACCCTGCGGTCGCCCCACGCCCATGCCCGGATACGCAGCATCGACATCGGCCCGGCCCTGGCCATCGCGGGCGTCTCGGCCGTTCTCACCGCAGACGACGTCCCCGGCCGGCCGACCTACGGGCTGACTGTCCCGGACCAGCCCGTGCTGGCCCGCGACATAGTCCGGTACGAGGGCGAGCCGGTCGCCATCGTGGCCGCCGACCATCCCGACACGGCCCGCCGCGCCATCGGTGCGATCGTCGTCGAGTTCGAGGAACTCGAGCCGGTCACCGATCCGCAGAAGGCCCTCCAGTCGCCGGCCATCCATCCCGACGGGAACCTGATCCGGACCGTGCCGATCCGGCGGGGAGACATCGACGCGGTGGGAACCGTCGTCGTCGAGGGCACCTACGAGATGGGCATCCAGGACCAGGCATTCCTCGGCCCCGAGTCGGGGATGGCCGTGCCCGACGGAGCCGGCGGGATCGACCTCTATGTCGCCACCCAGGGGCTGCATCAGGACCATGCCCAAGTCGCCCCCTGCCTCGGGCTGGCACCCGAGGAGGTGAGACTTCACCTGGCCGGCACCGGGGGAGCGTTCGGCGCGAGAGAGGACCTCTCCATGCACGTCCACGCGTGCATGCTGGCCCTTCACTTGAACCGGCCGGTGAAGATGAGCTACCTGCGGGACGAGTCCTTCGTCGGCCACGTCCGGCGCCACCCGGCCCAGATGTGGTTCCGGCACCACGCCACCCCGGAGGGGAGGCTGGTCAAGGTGGAGGCCCGGGTCCTCCTGGACGGTGGGGCCTACGCCTCCACGTCGGCCTACACCGCGGCCAACTCGGCGCGGTTCGCGTGCGGGCCCTACCGGGTCCCCAACGCGGTGATCGACGCGACCTGTGTCCGCACCAACAATGCTCCCTCAGGTGCGATGCGAGGGTTCGGCGTGGTGCAGGTGTGCTACGCCCACGAGAGCCAGATGGACAAGCTGGCCGCGGCGGTGGGACTCGACCCGGTCGAGATACGGCTCCGCAACGCGCTGGTGCAGGGCGACGAGCTCGTGACCGGCCAGACGGTGGACGTGCCCGCGCCCGTCCGGGAATGCCTGGAGGCTGCGGCCAATGTCCCGATGCCTCCGTCCGCCGGCGAGGTGGACGACTACGGCCTGCCCGGAGGGGCGGGACGGACCGCGGACCGGACGCGGATCCGGCGAGGGGTCGGCTACGCGGTCGGGTTCAAGAACCTCGCCTACTCCGAGGGATACGACGACGACACCAGGGCCAGATGCAAGCTCGACGGAGGGGTGGCCACGATCACGTGCGCGGCCGCGGAACTGGGCCAGGGGTTCGTGACCGTCGCCGAGCAGATCGCCCGGACGGTTCTCGGTGTCGACCAGGTCGTTCTCGCGCCGGCCTCCACCGCGGCGATCGGCTCAGCGGGATCGTCGGCCGCGAGTCGCCAGACCTACATGTCGGGAGCCGCCATCGCGATGGCCTGCCACGAGGTGGCGGAGCGGGCGCGGCGGGCGGTGGCAGACCGGCACGGGGTGGCCGTGGACACCCTTGAGATAGACGGCGGCCGGATCGTGAGCCGTGATCCGGCCATCGACATCCTGATCGGCAGCGCCAGTGAGGAGCCGCTGGAAGCGGAGGTGAACCACCACCACCGGGAGACGTTCCCGATGGACCCGGTCACCGGCCAGGGGGACACCGACGTCTCGTGGGTGTTCGCGGCCAACCGGGCGGTGGTCGATGTCGATCTCGACCTCGGCCTCGTACGGGTCGTCCAGATGGCGACCGGTCAGGACGTGGGGAAGGCGCTGAATCCCTTGTCGGTCGTCGGCCAGATCGAGGGGGCCGTCTCCCAGGGACTCGGGCTGGCTGTGATGGAGGAGGTAATCACCGCCAACGGCATCGTGCGAAACCCCTCGTTCACCGACTACCTGATACCGACTATCGCCGACATGCCGCCCGTGGCCGTCACCCTGATCGAGGAGCCCGAGGACGGAGCGCCCTTCGGAGCGAAGGGCGTGGGCGAGGCCTCCAGCCTCTCGTCGACCCCGGCGGTCGTGGCCGCCATCCGGGCGGCTACGGGACTTGAGTTGCCGAGGGTTCCCATCCGGCCCGAGGACATAGCGCTCGCCGACATCCGCGGGGACGGCTGACGGCGGTCTCACCCGGTGGGCAACACCACCGCGTCGGCCGGCGGATCCACCCGCGTGCGGTTGCGCAGCAGCTCGACGAACGCCGCCGCCGGCGGCGAGAGCATCGTGCGGGTGAAGGCGGCCAGCTCCCAGACGATCGGCGGGTCGAGGGGCCGCGCCGCGTGGGCTAGCTCCAGCGGCACATTCTCCGAGGGTACGAGCACCGGTCCGACTCCCGCCAGGGCGAGGTGAACCGCCGCCTGGACCTGTGATGTCGAAACGGCCTCACGGGGCCGGAAGCCGGCGTGGGCGCATGCCGCCGTCACGTAGTCCGCCAGCCCCTGGGACGGGTCGTACAGCACCCAGCTGCGATCGGCGAGTTCACCGAGGGAGACTGGCTCCTGCTTCCCGGACTGCGGATCCCCCGGCGGCAGAACCACCACGAACTGCTCCCAGCCGAGCGAGACAATGGGACCCGACCAGCGAAGCGGGCGTACTCCGATGGCCAGGTCGGCCACGCCCATCGCCACCTCTTCGGTCATCATCGACTGGAGGGGGAACTCGTGCAGTCGTATGGCGACCTCCGGGTGCTCGCGATGCCAGGATCTGATCGGCTCGAGCAGGGTCGCATCGACGAGAGTCGGCAGCGTCGCGATCTCGAGTATGCCCGCCTCGAAACCGGCGATGTTGTGGGCCTGGCGAGCCAGCCGGGTGGCGGCCACCAGCGTGGCGCGGGCGTCGTCTAGCAGGGCCCGTCCGAGCGGTGTCGGCTGGACACCCCTGTGCATCCGCTCGAGCAGTTCACTGCCGAAGAACCGCTCGAGCGCCCTCAGCTGCTGGGACAGAGCGGGTTGGGAGATCGAGAGGCGTCTGGCCCCGGCGGTCACCGATCCTTCCTCCACCACAGCCAGCCAGGCTCTCAGGTGGCGGAGATTGACCAGATCGGCGTGGTCGAACAACTCAGACATTAGCTAATCCTTATGGTCGGTATCGGATCCCTGTCTTTGACATATAAGCACAATCGTTCCTAGCTTGGCGACGAGGACGGCAAGAGCAATCGGAGGCGTGCACCGTGGCGGCAGGCACGGCGATACCAGTCATTGACATCTCACCGTTCGAGTCCGGCGGGCAGGCCGCCGAAGCGGTGGTCGATCGGGTCCGGCGCGCCTGCGAACAGCACGGCTTCTTCGTGGTGGTCGGGCACGGGATCTCACCCGAAGTGAACGACAACCTGGACACGGCCGCCCGCAGCTTCTTCCGTCAGCCCGTCGGCGAGAAGTCCGCCTTCGCCCCGGAGCAGGGTGACGTCCTGCGCGGCTGGTGGGGGGTGGGGTCGATGGCGACGGCCCGCAGCCTCGACATCGACACTCCACCGGACTACCTCGAGTTCCTCGCCTTCGGACCTGAGCTGCCGCCCGAACAGCGTGACGACTACCACCAGCGACGGGTCAAGCACGTCGACAGCTTCTTCGCTGACAACGTGTGGCCCGACACGGAGGGGCTGCGATCCGCCGTCGAGCGCTACTACGACGAAGCGACAAAGCTCGCCTTCCGGCTGCTCCACATCCTGGCCACCGCGCTCGATCTGGACGCGGACTGGTTCGACGACCTCTTCGAACAGCCCGGATCGGCGTTGTCCATCAACTACTACCCGGCCAATGAGGGCGCCTCCGATCCCGGGAGATTCCGCCGGGGCGAGCACACCGACTACGGCGGCCTCACCGTGCTCTACACGGACGGCAAGACGGGTCTCCAGGTCAAGACTCCCGACGGCGAGTGGCACGACGTCCCGACCGTGGAGGGCGGCTACGTGATCAACCTCGCCGACATGATGGTCGTGTGGAGCAACGGCCGGTGGCGGTCGAGCCTGCACCGTGTGGTCTGCCCCGATGACATGTCCACGGACCGCTTGTCGGTCCCACTCTTCTTCAACCCCAGCCTCGACGCGCTGGTGCAGACCGTCCCGACCTGCCTGGCGCCCGGCGAGCAGCCGTCGGATCCGATTCCCGCCGGCGAGTGGATCATGAACAAGGTCGCCGCGACGACGTGACAGCCCAGCATCGCGAGCTGCTCCAGGTGGCGATCGGCGAGGCGGATGCCGCGTTGGCTCGGGGAGTGCTGCCGATAGGGGCGGTTCTGGCCGGTGCTGATGGGACGGTCCTGGGGTCCGGACGGGCCGGAGGAGAGGACGGGACCGAGTTCATGACCCATGCCGAGACGGCCGCTGTCCGAGCGGCGGGCGAGCTCGACGACTACTCGCGCACGTCGCTGGTGACCACTATGACGCCGTGCTGGTACTGCGCGGGAATGGTCCGGTTCCTCGGGATCGGCACCGTCGTGGTGGGCGACAGCGAGAGTTGGTCTGACGAGGCCCTGGACTGGCTCCGCGACGCCGGTGTGGCCACGGTCCGCCTGAACGATCGGTCCTGCGTGGAGATGTTCACCGACTGGGCGTCGATGCACGGCGGCTGGAGCACCCTGCCCGCCAGCGTCGAGGGCAAGCCCGATGCTGGGCAATCGCGGTCACATTAGTCATCTCTTATAAGAGACATCCGTTTTCTGTCTTTGACGTACACCATTGGCAGAACCTAGGTTGGACCCGCAAACCGTTCCAGATACTGGCGAGACAAGGGGTGTGCCATGTGTGGCTTGGACGACGTTGCGGTGATGGATCCGGAACTCAGCACCGAGGACCCAGAACTCAGTACGGAGGACCCGGAACTCCGACCCGAACCCCTGCTTGAGGGGAATGGCCATCAGGTCTCGAAGAGCCCGTGGGGACCCGAGGACGAGATCGGGCGCCTCAACTGGGTGAAGCCGGAATCCGTCCAGGCCATCATCTCGCGGCTCGACGGGCGGCACGTCTTCGATCTGGCCGTCGACTACTGGTCGGGCATGCCGTCGTGGACCGAGGCCGGTGACCCTCCGTTCAGCATCTGGATGACCCACACCCCCAAGGGCTCGATCCTCGACGGCCGCTCCGGCTACGGGCCCGAGATCCACAAGGAGTACGCCTACTCGGGCGACTCCATCTCGATGTACACGCACTGCGGGACCCACATCGACACGCTCAACCACATGGGCTACTACGGCACCTTCTGGAACGGCTGGACCCAGGACGAGCACCTGGGGTCAATGGTCTGGACCAAGGGCGGCACCGACCGGTACCCGCCGATCATCGCCCGGGGCGTCCTTCTCGACGTCGCCGACATGCACGGGGTCGACATCCTTGAGAACCACTACGAGATCAACTCCAAGGACCTCGAGGAGACCGCCAGGAAGCAGGGCACGGAACTCCGTAAGGGCGACGTGGTGCTCATCCGCACCGGCCGCATGAACATGTGGCCGTCGATGGAATACCTGGCGGCCTCGCCGGGCATCAATGTCGACGGGGCCAAGTACTTGTGCGAGGAGACCGGCGCCATGGCTATCGCCGGCGACAACATAGGCCTCGAGCCCCAGCCCTACTACGGCCAGTACGCCCCGGTCCACTGCTACATGTTCGCCACTGCCGGATGCCAGATCATCGAGGTTGTGAACATGCAGGAGATCGCGGCCGAGAAGATGTACGAGTTCGCGTTCCTCGGCTTCCCCATGAAGATCCGCGGCGCGACCGGTGCTCCGATGCCCTCGGTGGCCGTGCCGCTGAGGTAGCCGCCATGTTGAAGCTGCGTCGACTCGACAACATGGACATCGTCGTTAACGACTTCGGTGCGATGGTGGACTTCTACAGGGACGTTCTCGGCCTCCCGCTGCATCCCCACGGATACGAGCCCGACAAGGGCTGGGCCATGTTCATGTGCGGTGACGTCGATCTGGTCTTGCTGTCGGTTCCCGACGCCGACCGGGCGGAGCGGCGGCGGACGGCGAACTACGCGGAGGACCCGGCCGGGGTCCACTCGTTCGCGGCGCAGGTCGACGACATCGACGAGGCCATCGCCGCGCTCGACGAGCACGGGATCGAGTGGGCGGGCGCCACCAACGTCTACGGCGCCGGAGAGTTCCTCGAGGAGATCCCCGGCGACGACTTCGACGGCATCTGGTATCGCTTCCGCTCCTTCTACGACCCCGAGGGAAACGTGATGCACATCTGCGAAGTCCACCCTCCGGCCGGATTCGATCGCGGCGCAGCCGTGGAGGACTGAGTTATGGCCGAGCTACCAAGGCTTACCTTCTGCCTCACCATCGGCATGGACGCCCTGTCGCTGTGGGTCACATCGTTCAAGAGCACCAACGCCAGCATGATCTCGCGCGGCGAGATGGACATCACCGGCACCCACCGGGTGCTCGACCTGATGGACCGATACGGCATCAAGTCCACGTTCCTCGTGCCGGGCCACACCGCGCTGGCCTACCCCGACCTCATCCGCCACATCGTCGATCAGGGCCACGAGCTCGCGTACCACGGATGGATGCACGAGGACGCGCGCGACTTCGACATCGCCGGTCAGCGACTCGTGTTCGAGCGGGGACTGGAGGCTCTCGATCACGTAGCCGGGGTGCGGCCCCGAGGGCATGTCGCTCCCGCATGGAACATGAGCGAGCACACCATGGACCTCGTCGAGGAATTCGGCTTCGACTTCGACGGCAGCCGGATGTCCACCGACTTCATGCCGGTGTACGTGCGCAAGGGTGACCGCTGGCCCTCCGACGGCGCCTTCCAATTCGGCCAGTTGACCGACGTCATCGGCATCCCCGTTGCCTGGCCCATGGACGACGTCCCGATCTTCGAGTTCATCTGGGGCGAGATAAGCGGGCTCGCGCCTGCGTCCGCGGCCGAGGAAATGTGGACCGGCGAGTTCGACTACGCCTACAAGAACTGCCCGGGCGGAGTCTTCAACCTGACGGTTCATCCCCAGGTGATCGGCCGCGGCCCACGACTCGAGATGCTCGAGAGGCTGGTCCAGCGCGCCTCCGAGAAGGGCGATGTGGCCTTCCAGCGCCAGTCGGAGTACGTCGACGCGTGGCGGGCCCTGAACCCCCGCGACGAGTGGCGGAAGCTCAACCCGGAACTGGCCGGGGACGGGTCCATCTCGGAACTGCCGTCGATGGCCCGCTGAGCCAGTGGGCTCCCTGGCCGGGCAGCGCGTCCTAGTCACGGGCGGAACCTCGGGCATCGGGACCGGCATCGTCGAGCACCTCTGCGGCGAGCGGGCCCGAGTCGTATTCACCGGCCGCAGCCAGGAGCGGGGCTCGGCGCTCGCACGAGCCACCGGCGCGAACTTCGTGCCCGCCGATCTGGCGAGCAGTGAAGCCATCGACGACATGGTCGCTGAGGCTGTGCGCTCACTCGAGGGACTCGACGGGCTGGTGCTCTCCGCCGCGGTGCTGCACCAAGCCCGGGTCTCGGAGACGTCCGATGCGGAGTGGGACGAGCTCATCGACGTCAACGTCGTGGCCCCGTTCATTCTCGCCCGAGCATGCTTGGCACGACTCCGCGAGAGCCGCGGCGCGATCGTCGCCATCGCGTCGGGCACGGCCCAGTGGACAGAGATGGACCTGGGCGCCTACTCCGTCTCGAAGCGCGCGCTGATGTGGATGGCCCAGATGCTCGCGGTGGAGGTCGCCGGGGACGGGGTGAGGGTCAACGCCGTCTGCCCAGGCGACACCAGCGCAGGCATGACCGCGCTCGTCGACGGGCGGGGCTCGCGCCGTGACGGTTCACCGCTCACCCCTCCCATCGGGCGCCCGGCAACCGCCCTCGACGTGGCCCGGGCCGTTGCCTTTCTGCTCTCACCCGAGACGGAGTTCTGTTCCGGTGCCGTGCTCACCGTCGACGGCGCCATGCGCGCCGCCCTGCGGGCCCACCGGGTCGCGGCGGGATGAGCACCGGAGCGGACCGCCGCACCGCGCTGGTCACAGGCGGCACTTCAGGTATCGGCCGGGCCATAGTCGAGCACCTCGGACGGGCCGGGATGAACGTCGCCTTCACCGGACGGAACTCCGAACGCGGAGCCGAGGTAGCCGCCTCCGTCAGGGGCACGTTCATCCGGGCCGACGCCAGCGATCGGAGCCAGTGCGACAGGTCGGTCGACCAGGCTCTGGCCGCGCTCGCGGGGCGGATAGACCTCTTCGTCTCCAACGCCGCGCTCGTGTTCGCGGCGCCACTCGAACAGACACCCGAGCCCGCGTTCCGCGAGGTGCTGGAGGTCAACCTGACCGCGGCGTTCCGCTACTCGCGGGCCTGCTTCGAGACGATGCGAGCTCAAGGCGGCGGGTCGATCGTGCACATCGTGTCGGATGCGGCCATTCGAGGCATCCATCACATTCCCGCCTACTCGATCTCGAAGGCGGGCCTCCTGGCCCTGTCCGAGGCACTTGCCGCGGAGGGAGCGCCGCACGGCGTGCGCGTCAACGCCATCTGCCCGGGAGCGGTGTTTCCGGGCGTCCAGTCCACGATCGAGGGGTACGACCATCACGCCGAGGACGCGTCCACCTGGGGCCCCGCGCCCTCGGGAAGGCACGGAAAGGCCGACGACATCGCCGAGGCCGTCCTCTGGCTGGCGTCCGGGGCCGCGGAGCACGTGAGCGGCGCCACCCTGCGCATCGATGGAGCGGCGTCGGCCGCTACAAGGGCGATCGCTAGTGCGTGAGTCCGCGTCGAGCCGGCTGGAGCGGGTGAGCGACCGTCTGGGCGCGACCGAGGCCGTCGTTCACGCCTACGTCCATGTCGACATCGACGAGGCGAGGAAGGACGCCGAAGCGGCCGATGCCACCGAACCGGTCGGCTCACTGCACGGTCTGCCGTTCGCGGTGAAGGAGGTGATCGACGTCTCGGGCGTTGTCACGGCGGCAGGCTCAAGTGTGTTCGCCGACCGCGTCCCGGGCGTGGACGCGACCGTCGTTCAGCGGCTGCGTGCGGCCGGGGCGGTGTTGGTGGGCACCCACGTGTCCCACGAGCTGACCTGCGGGCTCGACCAGCCTGCCACCCGCAATCCGTGGGCGCCCGATCGGTATCCCGGAGGCTCCTCGGCCGGCGGCGGCGTGTCAGTCGCGGTGGGCTCCTCGGATTTCGCGTTGGGCACCGACGCGGCGGGATCGGTCCGGATTCCGGGCGCGATGACAGGGGTGGTCGGACTCAAGCCAACCGCGGGACTCGTGAGTTCGTCCGGCGTGGTGCGCGAGGCGACGGCACCCTCGATCGATCATGTCGGTGTGCTGGCACGACGGGTGAGCGAAGTCGCCGAGGTGCTAGCGGCCATCGCCGGTCCCGATCCCGCCGATGCGGCGACGCTGCGGGTGAGCGCCAGTCCCTCGACCACCGAGCTGCTCGGTTCCAAGGATGCCTCGATCGAGGGCCTCCGCCTCGGCGTGTTCGGCGAGGCCACCCAGGATGCGCTCAACGAGCTGGTCGCGCCGGAGTCCGAAGTGGTCGAGGTGGTCGACGCCGCGTACCAGCAGTTGCAGGAGCTCGGAGCGATACTCGTCCCGGTCGAGCTGCCCACGCTGGTACGCAGTTCCGAGGCGATCTTCACCCTCTTCTCGACCGAACTGGCGGCTGCGCATCGTCGACTGCTCGAACCGAGGCGCGCGGCCTATCACCCGGCTGTTGCCGAGATGCTGGCCCAGGCGCTCAAGGCTCGCTCGGACCAGGTAGTCGAGGCAGTCGAGATACGGACCGCTCTGCGACGCGAGGTTGAGAGGGCCTTCTCCACTTCGGGTGTTCGGCTGCTGGTGAGCCCGACCACGCCCCGTGTCGCCATGCCGTTGGACTCGTTCGACCCGGGAGAAGAACTCGGCACGCTCATCCCGTACACGTGCCCGTTCAACCTGACCGGGCAACCTGCGGTCAGCGTGCCGTGCGGCTTCACCCGGGACACGCTGCCGGTGGGTCTGCAGATCGTCGGGACGGCCCACGGCGAAGCCGAGGTACTCCGCGTCGCGTCCGCCTACGAGCAGGCCACCGGCTGGCACGACTGTCGCCCCAGGATCGTCACTGAAGCCGGGGACGACCGGGATCGCGGCTAGGAAGCGATCGTATGCGCACCGCGACTCGCGAGCCCGGCGTCAACGACCGGCAGGACCGGAAGTGCAGCGATCCGGTGATCCTGAACCAGTGGCACCCGGTTGCCGCCGTCAGCGAAATCCCTCCCGCGGTGATCGAGGAGACCCTCCTGCTCGGCGAGCCGATCGCATACACCCGCGACAGCGACAGCAATCTGATGGCCTGGCGGGTCGACGAGGCTGCGGCCGGGGCTCCTGTCGTCGACTCGGACCGGCGCTTGCCGATCAGGACCGACTTCGGATACCTGTGGACCAGCATCGGCACTCCCCCGGCACAATTGTTCTCGCTTCCGGAGGTCGACGAGCCCGGCCGGATCGTCCACAACGCGATCACGGTCGGCATCAACGTGTCGGCGCCCCGTGCGGTAGAGAACTTTCTGGATGTCGCCCACTTGGCCTTCGTGCATCCCGGATCGCTGGGGGAGCAGCCCCACACGGAGATCCGGGACTATGAAGTCAGCACGGTGGACGGTGACATCTGGGCATCAGACATCCAGATCTATCAGCCGAGGATGGCCGCCGGATCAACGAGTGCCGCACTCGCGGAGTACATCTACCGCGTACCCCATCCGCACTGCGCGGTGCTCTACAAGCGGGCCGAGACAGCCAGCGGCCGGATGGACATCTACGCCGGGTTCGTGCATGCACTGTCCGAGGAGCGGATACGGCTCCACCTCTTTGACTGCGTCGTAGAGGGAAGTGCGACCGCGGGCGAGGTCCGGCGATTCGTTCAGACCATCGTCGGCCAGGACAAGTCGATCCTCGAGAACCAGAATCCGAAGCGACTTCCCCTGGACCCTCGCGCTGAGACACCTGTGAGGGCCGACAAGTCCTCGATCGCCTACCGGCGCTACCTGACCGAGATCGGCCTGGACTACGGCGTCATACGGGCCCTGGAGTAACGGGGGGAGCCTCCTGATTCCGCGGATGGAGTTCATCTGGACCAGCCGGCGGCTCGGCTAGCGTCGGCACCATGTTCGACCTTCTCATCCACGGTGGCGGTGTGATCGACGGCCGGGGCGGACCCCGGCGCCGGGCCGACATCGGGATCACCAACGACCGGATCTCGGCGATCGGGAACCTGATGAATGGCGGAGCCGAGGCGGCGGCCACCATCGACGCCGCCGGGCTGGTCGTTACCCCGGGCTTCATCGACGTGCACACTCATCTTGACGCCCAGGTGTTCTGGGATCCGGACCTGTCGCCGTCACCGCTTCATGGCGTGACCACCGTCATCGGCGGCAACTGCGGGTTCACTATCGCGCCTCTGGGCGACGACCCGGCCCACGGCGACTACCTGATGCGGATGCTGGCCCGGGTGGAGGGGATCCCGCTGGAGTCGCTGCAGGAGGGCGTGCCGTGGACATGGCAGACCACGGCCGAGTACTTCGACGCCATTGACGGCAACGTGGCCGTCAACGCCGGCTTCAAGGTGGGCCACTCGGCGCTGCGTCGGGTGGTGATGGGCGACGACAGTGTCCGCCGGGCAAGCACCGCCGACGAGCTGAAGGCGATGAAGGCCCTGCTTCGCGACGGCCTGGAGGCTGGGGCGCTGGGGTTCTCGTCATCGTGGTCGCGCACACACAACGACCCGATGGGCAACATGGTCCCCAGCCGCTGCGCCGAGCGCGACGAACTAGTGGCGCTGTGCTCCGTGCTGGCCGATTTCGACGGCACGTCGGTGGAGTTCATCCCCGCACTGGGCCCGTTCGAGGACTGGGCGGTGGAGCTCATGGCCGACATGTCGGCCGCGGCCCGCCGCCCGCTCAACTGGAACGTGATGACGGTCACGGCTCGGTCGATGGATCAGAACCGGGCCAAACTGGCCGCCGGTGACTTCGCCGCGGCCCGGGGCGGCAAGGTGGTGGCCCTGACCGTGCCGCAGATGCTGTCGCTGCACCTGAACTTCAACAGCGGCTTCGTGCTCGACGCCCTGCCCGGCTGGGAGGAGGCGATGCTGCTGCCCAAGGAGGACAAGCTCCGCATCCTGGCCGACCCGGATGAGCGCCGCCGGCTCAACGAGCTCGCCCAGGGCGATCACCCGCTGCGGTCGCTGGCCCACTGGAAGCGCAAGGTGGTGTTCCACTCGCCGGCCCCGGAGAACGAGGGCTGCGCGGGCCGTACGGTGGGCGAGATCGCCGAGGAGCGGGGCCAGGATCCCTGGGACACACTGTGCGACATGGCCGTGGCCGACGATCTGGAGACGTCATTCGGCAACCCGGCCCTGCCCGAGCCCGCCGCCGACTGGGAGGCCAGGGTGGAGGTCTGGCGCGATTCGCGAGCGGTGATCGGCGCATCGGACGCGGGCGCGCACCTGGACCTGTTCCTGACGGCCAACTACGCCACCACCATGCTGAACGAGGCTGTCGTCAAGCGGGGGCTCATCTCCCTGGAGGAGGCCGTGCACCTGCTGACCGAGGTGCAGGCCGACCTCTACGGCCTGGTCGACAGGGGAGTACTGGCCGAGGGGGCCTACGCCGACATCGTGGTGCTGGACGAGACCGCTGTCGGGTCGGGGCCCACGACGTTCCGCTCCGACCTGCCCGCGGGAGCGTCCCGCCTCTACGCCGAGGCCACCGGCATCGAGCACGTGGTCTGCAACGGCACCGAGATCGTCCGCCAGGGGCAGTTCACCGGCGCCCGACCCGGCACGCTGCTGCGCTCGGGAACCCACACCACGGGCCCCAGCCTCGACTAACCCCCGGCATGCACCGGGATGTACGGCCGCGGGGAGAGTTCAGGCCGGGTCGGGCATCTCCGCGGTGCCGTAGCCGGAGTCGACCACTCCCTCCGTGAAGAACGCCTCCCACATGACACCGTCGGGGTCGGTGACCCACGACTTGTGCTGGAG
>VXNG01000013.1 GCA_009840695.1 Acidimicrobiaceae bacterium | reverse complement strand
CCGTGCTGGGCTGGCGCACCGACCGCTTCCCGGCCTTCTACGTGCGCGACGGCGGCCTTGAGCTGACCACCGTTGTCGACGACAGCCGAGAAGTGGCGGCCGCGTTCCGAGCCTCCGGGGTTCTTGGGCACCCGGGCGGGATGCTCGTTGCCAACCCGATCCCCGCCGACGCCGAACTCGACCGCCGCATGGTCGAGGCCGTAATCGAGACCGCCGAGGTCGAGGCTCGCCGCGACGGGGTATCGGGCGGTGACGTGACCCCGGCGGTCTTGACCGCTCTAGCCGAGGCCACGGGTGGGGCCGCCGTTCAGGCCAACATTGCGCTGGCCGAGTCCAACGCCGTCGTGGCGGCCGAGATCGCGGCGGCTCTGGCCCAGAACCCGGCGGCCGGGCAGGGAGCTGAGCCGTGAGTGACGAACTGCTGTTGCGGATCGTCACTGACCCGGATGTGATCGCCGATCCGTACCCGCTGCTGCGCGAGCTGCGGGAGACCTCGCCGGTGCACAGGACCGGGTTCTCCGACTTCTGGATCCTGACCCGCTTCGAGGACTGCCGGGCCGCCCTGCGCGATCAGAGACTCGGCAGTCCTGAACCCGGCGAGGAGGCGCCGTCGCTGCTAGCTGCAACCCGCCAGCGCAGACCCGACGGGACCAGGTCGCTGCTGTTCCTCAACCCGCCGGACCACACCCGGATCCGCTCACTGGTCAGCCGGGCGTTCACGCCCCGCCGGGTCGAGCACATGCGCCCGGCGATCCTGGCCATGACCGAGGACCTGCTCGATGCCGTCGCGGAGGAGGGTGAGTGCGACCTGATCGACGCGCTCGCCTTCCCGCTGCCGGCCAACGTGATCAGCGAGCTGGTCGGAGTGCCGGTCTCGGACCGGGACTGGCTGCGGCCGCTGGTGTCGGACCTGGCCGCCACGCTCGAGCCAACCCGCCAGCCCGGGGAAGCGGAGCGGGCCGATGCCGCGTCAGCACAGGTCAACGAATACCTGAACGACCTGATCGACCGGCGCCGGGCCGAGCCGGCCGACGATCTGTTGTCGGGGCTGATCGCGGCCAGCGACGGCGAGGATCGCCTCACCCAGGCGGAGGTGGCCGTCACGGTGTCGCTCATCTACGCAGCCGGCTTCGAGACCACCATGAACCTGATCGGCAACATGGTCCACACCCTGATGCGCCATCCCGATCAGCTGGCCCGGTTGCGGGCCGACCGCTCGCTGGTGCCGTCCGCGGTGGACGAGGTGCTGCGCTTCGAGCCGCCCGTGCAGATCGACGGTCGCTACGTCCGGACCGACACCGAGATCGGGGGCCACGCCATCCCGCAAGGCCACGGGGTCCTGACGCTGCTGGGAGCGGCCAACCGCGATCCGGCCGCGGTGGACGATCCTGATCGTTTCGACGTGGGCCGGAGCGAGGTGCCGATGCTGTCGTTCGGGTCGGGCATCCACTACTGCCTGGGCGCGGCATTGGCCCGCCTGGAGGGCCAGGTGGTGCTGCAAGCGCTGCTGGACCGGTTCGGAACATGGACGCCCCTCGACGACAACCCGCCCTGGAAGCGGAGGCTCACGCTCAGGGGCTTGGCCAGCCTGCCCGTCAGATTCAGCGAGGGCCTAGCCGCTGACCCTCAGTAGCCCTTCCACTCGGGGGGGCGGCGCTCCTGGAAGGAGGCCACGCCTTCGGCGGCGTCCTCGGTGCTGGCGTTCAGCTCGACGGCCACCGCCTCGTCGTGGGCCATGGAGGCCCGGTCGGCGTCCAGGCTGCGGTTGACCAGCCACTTGGTCAGAGCGAAGGACCGGCTTGGGCCGGTGGCCAGGCGCCCGGCCCATTCGGCTGCGGCCGACTCCACCTCGTCGTGGGGCACCACCCGATTCACCAGGCCGTACTTGTGGGCGGTGTCTGCCGGCAGGTCCTCGGCCAGCAGGAACAACTCCATGGTGCGGCGCACGCCGATGATGCGAGGCAGCAGCCAGGGCCCCAGCGCGTCGGGCACCAGCCCCCGCCGGGCGAACACCTCCACGAACTTGGCCCGGTCACCGACGATCACCAGGTCGCAGGCCAGCGCCAGGTGCGCGCCCATACCGGCCGCCGTGCCGTTGACCGCGGCGATCACAGGCACGTCGCAGTCCAGCAACGCGTCGAACAGCGCGTACTGGCCGTCGAGCATCATGCGCCGGGCGTCGCCCATGATCCTGTCGGGCACCTCGGTCGAACGGTCGGGATCGTCGTAGGAGTGGCGCAGGTCGGCGCCGGTGCAGAAGAACCGATCGCCGGAGCCGGTGATCACTGCGGCGCGGGCCCGGTGGCTGGTGTTCAGCCCGTTGAGGATGTCGCGCAGGCGGTCCCGGCACGGCGGGGACAGAGCATTGCCGGATTCGGGTCGATCGATCGTGATCCACGCCACCGAGTCCCGGTAGTCGAGCCGGACCTGCTCGTCGAGGGATCGCTCATCGGCCACCGCGGCAACCTACCCGCCTCGCAGGCTGCCGCGGGCTGATCGGGACGCGCCGGCGGTTCGGGCTGGCAAACTTCCGCTCATGGCAAACACCGACGCCCTGGGCCTATGGAATATCGCCGAGGCTGATCCCGACTTCCTGGCGGTGGTCGACCCCGAGCACAACCAGTTGACCTTCGGCGAGTTGGCCGCCCTCACCAACCGGATCTCCCGGGGTCTTCAGGCCGCCGGGCTCGGTAAGGGCGATCAGGTCACGACACTGCTGCCCAACTGCTTCGAGCAGCTCGCGCTCTGCCTGGCCGCATACCAGAGCGGCCTGTACGTGACCACCATCAACTGGCACTTCGTCGGCGCGGAGATCAACTACATCGTCAACGACGCCGAGACCAAGGCGTTCATCGTTCACGAGCGCTTCGCCGAGGAGGCGGTCAAGGCGCTCGACGGCTGTGTCGTGCCCGGGGAGAACCGGTTCCGCGTAGGGGGGCCGGTCGAGGGGTTCCGACCGTTCGACGAACTCGTCGCGGCCCACACCGGCGACAGGCCCGATCCCGAGCAGCTGGCCACTGGGTCGTTCATGTTCTACACGTCGGGCACCACCGGCCGGCCCAAGGGAGTGCGGCGGGCACTGGATTCGCGGCCCCCCGACGAGGCCTCGTCCACCGCGGGAATGCTGCTGATGCTGTTCGGCTCCAAGCCCCACGACGGCAACGTCCAGATCACCCAGGCTCCGCTGTACCACACCGCGGTCAACAACTGGACCACGATGTCGCTGCATCTGGGCCACACCGTGGTGCTCATGGACCGCTGGACCGCCGAGGGGGCTCTGGAGCGCATCGAGCGCTACCGGGTGACGAGCTCGCACATGGTGCCCACCATGTTCAACCGGCTGCTGCAGCTACCCGACGAGGTGCGCTCCGGCTACGACGTGTCGTCGCTGCGCGCCATGGTGCACGCCGCCGCCCCCTGCCCGATCGAGACCAAGCGGC
>VXNG01000272.1 GCA_009840695.1 Acidimicrobiaceae bacterium | reverse complement strand
CCAGTAGACCTTGTAGCCGTTGTCGGAGCGCGGGTTGTGGCTGGCGGTGACCATTACGCCGGCCGCCGCGCCGAGGTGCTTGACGGCGAAGGCCAGCACCGGGGTGGGCAGCGGTTCGGGCAGCACTGTCACGCCGATTCCGTATCCGGCCAGCACCCGGGCGGCATCGGCGGCGAACTCCTGGCTGCGGTGGCGGGCGTCGTATCCCACGATCACGCCACCGTCCTGACGCCCGTCCTGTGACAGCCGCTGGGCCAGTGCCGATGTCACGATTCGCACCAGCACGCGGTTCATACGGGCCGGTCCCGCCCCCATCGGGCCCCGGATGCCGGCCGTCCCGAAGGCGAGCCGTCCGGTGAAGCGGCGCCCTAGTTCGACCGGATCAGTGTCCAGCAGGCGTTGCAGCTCCGCCGCGGTGTCGGGATCGGGGTCGGCGGCCAGCCACCGCCGGGCCTCATCTCGGATACGGGCTGCGGGCGGCCGTCTCGTCAACTACGAGGTCGCCGACTACGAGGTCGCCGGTGTCGGTTCGACGGCCATCTGGAACGACTCCAGCGCGTTCATGATGTGCCTGCGGCTCATCTCACGGGCCCGCGGGGCGTCCCCGGACGCGATGGCGTCATAGATGTCCTCGTGCTCTTCCCAGGTGATGTCGCCCCGGCTGTCGGTCACCACCGAGAAGACCAGCTCGGTCTGCTGGCGGAGCGGGTCGAGTACCTGCTGCAGGAAGGGGATTCCGGCCGCCTTCTCCACCGCAATGTGGAACTCCCGGTGGCACAGGGCGGCCGTGACCGCATCACCCCGCTCCGTGGCCTGGCGACCCTCCTCCATGCACTGACGGATCCGTTCTATGGCGTCGGGATCCTGGAGCATGGCGGCCTGCTCGACGGCGTATCCCTCCACGAGGATCCTGATCTGCTGGATGTGGTGGACCTCGCACTTGTCGATCGCGCACACATGGGCGCCCCGCCTGGGCACCACCTCGATCAGCCCGGTGGCCTCCAGCGAGCGCATGGCCTCGCGCACCGGGTTGCGGCTCACCCCCAGCCGCTCCGCAAGATGGCCTTCAACCAGCCGTTGACCAGGCTTCAGTTCGCCGTCAAGAATCATCAAACGAAGCTTGCCTGCCACCACCTCTCGCAGAGGCTGCTCGCTGTCGTTGTCGCTCAAGATCGATTCCTCCGTTCCGGCTGGCCGATGATACAGGTTCGCCCATCCCGATAGGAAGCTCGGCAGCCGGGCCGGGTAGACAATCGGGCGCCACCCACCCAGCGGGTGCAGAAAGGAACTGAGCGATGACCACCCTGATCACCGGCGCCGGGATGATCGGCTCGCTGGCTGCGGCCCGCATCGTCTCCGAACGGGGTGAGCGGCCCGTCCTCTACGACATCGCCTTCAGCGAGCGGAACCTGACCGAGCGCCTGGACCCCGGCTCCGTGGAGCTGGTCAAGGGCGACATCGGCGACATCGGCGACCTGCTGCGTGCCGTCGAGGCCCATGGTGTCGACCGGATCATCCACACCGCGTCCCTGCTGACCCGGGACCTGATCCCCCGCCCGGTGGCAGGCGTCAGGGTGAACGTCATGGGCACTATGAACGTGCTCGAGGCTGCCCGGATGGCGGCGTTGCACAGGGTCGTGTTCTGCAGCTCCACCGTGGTGACCATGGGCCGCCGCCGCGTGGCCCCCGAAGACGACACGCTGGAGGACTTCACCCTCGGCGTGGTGAGCGAGTACCCGCCGTCGCTGTACGCCTCGATGAAACTGGCCTCGGAGTGGCTGTGCCACAACTACACCGACTCCTACGGGCTCGACACCGCGGTGGTCCGCTTCGGCGGCGTGTTCGGTCCCTGGCACGGCGTGCCCGGCGGGGGTCCGAGCAAGCTCCTCAAGCAGCTCATCGAGTGCGCCCACTTCGGGCGCCCCTACCACATCGCCGAGCCGGACCTGCACCGCCAGGGCATGGACTACACCTACTCGGTCGACGGCGCCCAGGCCCTGGTCAGGGCGGCCTTCGCGCCGGTGGTTCCCAACCGGGTCTACAACGCCACCATGGGCGAACTCCACACCATCGCGGCCATCATCTCGCTCATCGAGCAGGCCGCCGGCCGCTCGATCGACCTGGAGGTCACCCAGGAGGACTCGATGACCAAGTACGGGAATCCCACGAGCCCGATGGATCTGACCGCATCGCGCCGTGATCTCTCCTACAAGGTGGAGTACCCGATGGGCAAGGCGGTGGCCGACTACCTGGAGTGGCTGGCCCGATGAGGATCATCGTCGACTGCCATCTCTGGCCTGCGCACCGATGCGGTGTGAGATCAGGCGACCGGTCACTGCCATCACGGCGGCGGCCGCTCCCGAGGTGATGGCCGCGAAGCTCCAGGCCCAGCTGTAGCTGGTCGCCTCCACCAGCAGGCCGAACAACAGCGGGCCGCACACCGCCCCGATGAAGTTGCCCGTCAGGGTTATGCCGGTGGCCGCGCCCGGAGCCGACGGGTTGGAGCGCACCATGGCCAGATGGAACAGCCCCGGCCACGCGAACGATGTCGCGAAGGCGAACGGCATGGCCGCGTACAGCATGGCCCTGGACCCTGTCGACAGTCCAAGGAAGGCCAGTGCAGCCACCGCGAACATTGCGGTGAGCATGTGGAACGGGCTGAGCGATGCCCGGTCCGCGCTGGCTCCCATGGCGAGCCTCGAAGCCATCCCGACGACGCTTCCCGCCATCAGCAGGATCCCGGCGATGGCCTCGTCGACGCCGATCTCCACGCTCGACAGCACGAAGAACGAGCTGAGGGCCATGGAGCCCATGGCGGCCAGGCAGGTGGAGCAGGCCACCGCGATCAGCAGCCGGACGGCAACGTCGGGACGGGGCCGGACCGTGGGACGGTCGGTGACTGCGCCGCGCTGACGCGCGGCCGGCGGCCTCGGGCCCACGGCCGGCACGCCCAGCAACATCCCGAATGCGAGCAGCCCGCCCAGCACGAAGGCCCAATTCCAGCCGATCGTCAACCCGACCGTCGGGATGGCCAGCCCGGCCAGCAGCGAAGCGGCCGGGATTCCCGACTTCTGGATGCCGAGAGCAAGTCCCTGGCGCCGGCTGGCGACGCCCCTGGCCACGTAGAGGTTGGCGGCGGGCTGTCCCAACGAGTTGGCCAAGCCGGCCAGGCCTACCAGGATCAACAGCGCCGACCATGACCGGCCCAGCGCACCGGTGACGATCAGGACGGCACCGGCTGCCGCGGTGGAGAGGCGCAGCCCCGCGGCGGGCCCGATGCGCTCCACCATCCGCCCGGTCAGCGCTGAGGTCAAGGCGCCCACGAAGAAGAAGGCACTCACCGTCATCCCGATCTGGGCCTCCCCGATGCCGAGGTCGTCCTGGATCTGGACCGCCAGGGCGCTGACTAGCGTCGGGCTGAGATTGGCGGCCGCGGTCACCAGCAGGGAGGCCGTCACCATGGCGGTGAACCCG
>VXNG01000109.1 GCA_009840695.1 Acidimicrobiaceae bacterium | reverse complement strand
TGAACATGTACGTCGACCGCGACATCGACCGGCTCATGCACCGGACCCGCAACCGACCTCTGGTCACCGGTGCGGTCCGTGCCGGTGAGGCGGTCGTGTTCGCGGCGGCCCTGACGGTCGGTTCCTTCGTGTGGCTGTGGGCCTTCGTGAACCTGCTGTCGGCCGTTCTGGCCACGGCCGCGGCTGCGTTCTACGTGTTCGTCTACTCGCTGTGGCTCAAGCGCACGTCCATAAGGAACATCGTGATCGGTGGCGCGGCCGGAGCCGTGCCGACCCTGGTGGGCTGGACCGCGGTCACGGGCTCGCTCGACTGGCCGCCGGTGGTGCTGTTCGCGGTCATCTTCTATTGGACGCCGCCCCACTTCTGGGCCCTGGCCATCCGCTACCGCAGCGACTACCAGGCCGCCGATGTTCCCATGCTTCCGGCGGTGGCCGGACTGCGGACCACCGCTCGCCGCATCGTCGCCTACACGGTTGCTCTGGTGGCGTTCACGCTGCTGCTCGTGCCGGTGGCCGGGATGGGCGTCCTCTATCTGGTGGTCGCGGTGGTCAGCGGCGCCGGTTTTGTCGGCTTGGCGCTCGATGTTCTGCGCCGTCCCGACCCGACCCGGTCGATACGGCTGTTCGGCTGGTCCAACGCCTATGTCATGTTGCTGTTCGGTGCTGTTGCGGCCGACGTGCTGATCCGCAACGGCCTGTGATGGATAGCATCGCCTCCCGATGACGCTGACCGAACCGGCCATCGCGGACTCGGAGGCTCCCCCGAGCGACGACGGCGCAGCCGCGCCGGAGTCCTCCGACGGGTCGGTCGCAGCACCCAGCATCCTGGCCCAGCCGTTCGTCACCAGTGACGCGGCCACCGTCGGTCGGCTGTTCGTGGTGGTCTCGCTGCTGCTGGCGCTGGGTACTTCCGTAATCGGGGTACTGCTCTCGTTGGGTCGGACCGAGGCCGTCGCCCCCGCCGACATTTTCGCCGGTCTCAATGCCTATTTCCGCATGTGGACCCTGTACCGGGTGTCCTTCATGCTGCTCGTGGTTCTGCCCCTGCTGCTCGGCGTGGCCATGGCCGTCGTGCCGTCGCAGGTCGGGGCGGGCAACCTCGCCTTCCCCCGGGCTGCGCTGGCGTCGTTCTGGTCGTGGCTGATCGGCGCGCTGATCATCGTGGTGTCGGTGTTCGCCGGCGGTGGCTGGGGCGCCATCGACGGTGTGACCGGCAACGAGAACGACGCCATGGCGCTCACGTTGCTCGGCACAGGCATGGTGATCGTGGCGCTGCTTCTCGGCGCGGTGTCTGTGGCCACGACCGTGATCTCGCTGCGCCAGACAGGCATGAGCCTGCTGGACGTGCCGCCCTTCTCGTGGTCGATGCTGGTGGCCGCCGCGGTGTGGCTGTTCACGCTGCCCGTCGCCATCGCCAACATCGTGGTGATCTATGCGGACCTGCGGGGCCGGCCGGCGATCGCCTTCGGACGGGCCGAGAGCCCCGACATCTGGCTCCAGCTCGACTGGCTCGTGGAGCAGCCCGCCGTGTACATCATGGCCGTGCCGGTGCTCGGCATAGCCGTCGAGGCCGTGGGCGCCGCCGTCGGGGCCCGCTCCAGCCGCCCGGAGGCAATCACGGTGATCGTGGGGCTGTTCGGACTGCTGGCCGTGGGCGGCTGGTCCCAGGACTACTTCACCGCCCCCCAGGACCTTCGCGACGGGCTGGTCTACGTGGCCTTCGGCCTCGCTGCGGTCCTTCCGTTGGTTGCTCTTGCCGGAGGCGCCGCCGAGTTGGTGCTGCGGGGCTCGAAGACGCCCGACCGGCTCCTCGACACCCGGATGCTGGGTGCGGGGGCAGCCTTGAAGCTCCTGGGCGCCGCGGCTCTGGTTGGTGCCTTGCGAGTGATAGAGCCGCTGGACCTGCTCGAGACCACCGCCACTTGGGCGGTGTTCCACGGCGTCGTCGTCGCCGGCCTCATCGCCGGCGTCGTCGCGCTGCGGAACTGGTCGCACGAACTGCTGATCTGCCCTCTCTCTCAGGTTGTCGGTCGGGCCGCGGTCGCGCTGTTGCTGGGCGGTGGCGGACTGCTGGTCCTGTCCGATTTCATCTCAGGTTTCCTTGTCGATGATCCCGACCTCATGGCCCTGGCCCTTGACGGCAGCGCCGCGCTGAACGTGGTGGCCTTCGCGGGATCCGCCCTCGTAGTCGCCGGCGCAGCCGCGGCTGTCGTCGGAACGGTCTCCGCTCTGCGACCTCCACTCGTGGCAGAGGGCGACCCGGCATGAGAACGACGGCGCTGCCCGCGGCGGAAGCGACCCGGCCCCGGACCGTCATCGTCGGCGTCCTGCTGGCCACCGGAGCGGTCTTCATGGTCTTCGCCAGCCTCGTCGCGGTGTACGTCCAGCAACGTCAGGCCGCCCGGGCCGCGAGCCTGGAATGGTTCCCGGAGGGCAGCGTCGAGCTCGGTCCGGCCGGGATGATGATGATGACGCTGGTGCTGTCAATGGTGACCGTTCAGTGGGCGGTCCAGGCCGCCCGGACCGAGGACCGGCCTCACGGGTTCATCGCTCTCGGGGTCACACTGTTGTTCGGCGCGGCGGTCATCAACCAGTTCTGGTTCGTGTACCAGGACACCGCCTTCGCTATCGACGGCGGGCGGGCCGAGCTGCTGTTCTACGCGGTGACGGGCTCGTTCATCGCCATGCTGATCGGCGGCATGGCCATGGTGGCCGTTACGACGATCCGCTCGCTGATGGGGCCCTTCGGCCGGGAGTTGGCCCATGGGGTTCAGGCCGCGGCCGTCTACTGGCACATGTGCGTGCTGTGCTACTTCCTGGTCTGGTACGTCGTCTTCATTACGAAGTAGCTGCTTATGTTCACTACCGGATTCAAGTTCTTCTTCGGACTCTTCACCGCGTTCTGCGTCGCCGCGCTCGTCTACGGCTACACCACTGGCGGCGATCACGTCGGACCCCTGTCGCTGGGGTGGAAGGGCGGCGTCGGCGACCACATCGGCTACGGCCTGCTGGTCGCCCTGGGCGCGGTCTCGTTGACCATCAGCCTGGTGCTGGTGTCGTTCCGTGACGCTGACGCGGCCGCCCAGGCCCATCTCCAGAACGTGGCCGAGGTGCTGACCGATCAGCCCGTGGCGGCGAGCTTCTGGCCGGTGGTCGCCTCCTTCGGCGTGGGCGCGGCCGCGGTCGGGCTGGTGCTGCACCCGATGGTCTTTGTGCTGGGCCTGGCCCTGGTCACCCTGTCGCTGGTGGAGTGGACGATGGACGCATGGGCCGATCGTGCCACCGGGGACGCCGCGGTCAACCGTGAGCTGCGCAACCGGATCATGGCCCCCATCGAGATCCCCGTGATCGGAGCGCTCGCGGTTGGCGTGATCGTGCTGGCAGCCTCACGGATCCTTCTGACGGTGTCGCAGCTTGAGGCGGTGGCCGTCGCCGGCGTGGTGTCCGCCCTCATCCTGGGCGGCGCCTGGGTGTACG
>VXNG01000236.1 GCA_009840695.1 Acidimicrobiaceae bacterium | reverse complement strand
GAGGATCTGGCCGTGCTGCGGGTCTCGGCCGGACGGACCGACGACCGGCGCTGGATGGACCTCAGCGAGGAAGAACTGGTCGCCGCTCTCGCGAGCGAGCTGGCCGCGACCGGGATGGTGTCGCCCGCGGATACAACCCGGGGCGGCTTCGAGACCCGGGTGACGCCGTGGCTCCGCTCCCTCCCGCAGTACCGACCGGGTCACCTAGAGCGGGTCGCCGCGGTGGACGCCTGCCTGGCCGACGGCACGCCCGGGCTGGTGGCCACCGGCGCCGCCTTCCGGGGCCTGGGACTGCCCGCCTGCGTCCGCGACGCCCGGGCCGCGGCGATGACGGTGGCGAGGGCCGTGCTGTGCTAGACGAACCCACCATGGAGCCGAACAACACTCCGCACCCGATCGAACCGGGCTCCAGCAGCGAGCCCGTGATGGCGCCGCTGGTCGCTCCCGACACCGGCCCGGCCCGGGAATGGGCCGAGGCCAGCCCGCCCCTCGTCACCGTTCATCCCGACGACCTGCCCGAGGGCGACAGCCATCTCAGCGTGACACGCACCTTCTGCTTCGCCGATTTGTGCGGCTTCACCGCCTACACCCGCACCCACGGGCCCCACGAGGCGGTGGTAATGCTGGGAGAATTCCGCAGGATCACCCGCAGCGTGGCCGCCAAGCGGGGGGTGCGGGTAGCAAAGTGGCTGGGCGACGGAGCGATGCTGGTGTCGACCGACGCGCCCGCCGCGGTGTCCTTGGGCGCCCACCTGATCCACCACTTCGCCGGCCGGGGCATACAGGTGCGGGTCGGGGCCGCCACGGGCGAGGCGCTGCTGTTCGAAGGAGACGACTACGTCGGCGAGCCCGTGAACCTGGCCGCCAAGCTGTGCGCGGCCGCCCCTCCCGGCGAGATGTACGCCGTCGCCGAGGAACTCGACGTGCCCGACTGGGTGAGGTGCCTGGGCGACGTGACCGTGCAGATCCGAGGTGTGGGCCCCGTCTCGAACGTCCGCCGACTCCTGCCCCTCGGGCTCGCCCATGAGCGCGGGAGCGACGTGGACAGTCTCGCCGATGAACTTCACCAGCTCAGCGACGAACTCAGCCAGCTCAGCGACGAACTCGGCAGCGACCTCAACGAACTCAGCCAGGAGCTCGACGAGTTCGGCGCCGGTGGCTAGCACATCGGTGCTGAGTCTGGGCAGGCCCTGGATCCGCGCCGTCGCAGCCGGCCTGCTGCTGGCTGCCTCGTTGCCGCCCTGGGGCTTCTGGCCGCTGGGCGTCGTCGGGTTGGCCCTCTGGGTCGAGTTGCTGACCGAGGCCAACTACTGGCGCCGGGCAGGGCTGTCGGCGCTGGTGAGTGTCAGCTGGCTGGGTCCGGCGACAGTATGGATGGCGGACCTGACGCTGGTCGGCTGGCCGCTGGCGCTGATCGGATTCGCGGCGATGCACGCCGTAGCCGGCGCGCTGGTGCCGCCCGACCACCGGCGCCAGGTCGCCTTTCCGGCTGCGTTCGCGCTCGCCGAACTGTTGAGATGGACCTGGCCCTTCGGCGGGGTGCCGCTGGCGACAATGGCCATGGCGCAGGTGTCCAGCCCGCTTGGCCCGTCTGCCCGGATCGGCGGCCCGCTGCTGCTGACCGCGCTCACGGCAGTGGCCGGAGTCACGTTGGCCGCCATCCTGGCCGCCCGACTCCGGCCGGCGGCGGTGGGTGCAGCGCTGGTGGCCGCGTCCTGGCTGGCAGCCATCGTCGCTCCCGGCTCAGAGCCCATCGATGTCAACGGCAACCCCGACGAGGACGCCGGAGTCATCGTCGCGGCGGTGCAGGGCGGTGGGCCCCAGAACACCCGCGCCGACGTGTGTGAGCAGCGCGCCGTGTTCGAGCGCCACCTCAACACCACACTCCAGCAGGTGTCCACTCCGGTGGATCTGGTGGTGTGGCCCGAGGACGTGGTCCATCCCAGTCCGGACACGGCCATCACGCCGGCGCGCTGCGACCAACCGCTGCTCACCGACAGCGAGGCCCGAGCCGCGCTGTCGGACCTGGCCCGCGAGCTCGACACCGTGCTCATCGTCGGCTTCTTCGAACGTACCGCCGACCGCGACGCCAATCGCAACTACGCGGCTGCGTACAACTCGGAAGGAGTGCCGGTCGACACCTACGACAAGGTCCAGCTCGTGCCCTTCGGCGAGTACGTGCCGCTGCGCTCCAGCGCCGAGCGCTTCAGCGACGAGCTGCCGGCGCGGGACGTCAGGCCGGGACCCTCCGACGAGCCCGCCGTCCTCGACACGCCGCTGGGACCGCTGGGCGTGGCCATTTCCTGGGAGATCTTCTTCGACCACCGAGCCCGCAGCGCGGTCGGCGGCGGCGGCCGGGTGCTTCTCAACCCGACCAACGGTTCCAGCTACTGGCTGACGGTGGTCCAGACCCAGCAGATCGCGTCCAGCCGCCTGAGGGCCATCGAGACCGACCGGTGGGTGGTGCAGGCCGCGCCCACCGGGTTCTCGGCGGTGATCACGCCGGAGGGCGACGTGATCGAGCGAACCGGGATCTCCGAGAGCAGGGTGGTCCAGGCAACGGTTGAGCTGCGCCGGGGCGATACGCTCGCGGTCCGGTTGGGGGCATGGCCTGTGGCCGTCGCCGCAGTGCTGACGCTCTCGCTGGCGCTCGGCCTCGGGCGTGTGTTGACGAGATTCAGGCCAGGGAGAAAGCTCTAGCGCCATGCCCGCCCCAGCCGACAACCACGCATCGCTGCGGGTAGATGCACCCGGCCCGGATGCGCCACTGCGGGTGGCCATGCTGTCGTATCGGGGCAAGCCGCACGTCGGCGGCCAGGGCGTGTATGTGAGCCGCCTGTCGGCCGCACTGACCAACCTGGGCCACAGCGTCGTGGTGCTCGGCGGTCCCCCGTATCCGGAGCTCGACGAACGGGTGCCGCTGGTAAGGCTCGGCGGTCTCGACATCTGGGCCCCGCCCCATCCCATGCGCAAGCCCCGAGCCTGGGAGTTGAAGGATTGGATCGATATCGCCGAGCACGTCTCCTTCGTCACCGGCAACTTCAGTGAGCCCATGGCCTTCAGCCTGCGGGCCTGGCGGCACCTGCGTACCAGGCGGGCCCACTTCGACGTGGTGCACGACAACCAGACCCTCGGCTGGGGAATCCTTGCTCTGCAGCGCCAGGGCTGGCCGCTGCTGGAGACGATCCACCACCCGATCACGGTGGACCGGCGCCTGGAGCTGGCGCACGCCCGCACGCTGCGCGAGCAGATCGGCAAGCGCCGCTGGTACGCGTTCACGAAGATGCAGACCCAGGTAGCCAAACGGCTGCCAAGGGTGCTGACGGTGTCGGAGTCGTCCAAGCGCGACATCGTCGGCGACCACGGGGTGCTACCGGAGCGCATCCACGTGGTGCCGGTGGGTGTGGACCCAGAGATGTTCTCGCCCCTGCCCGAGATCGCCCGGGTGCCGGGCCGGCTGATCACCACCGCCAGCGCCGACGTC
>VXNG01000082.1 GCA_009840695.1 Acidimicrobiaceae bacterium | reverse complement strand
TCCATCAGAAACGTCGTCCTCGTCGGCCACAACGGCAACGGCAAGACCACCCTGGCCGAGGCGATGCTGTACCGGGCCGGCGTGGTGGGCCGGATGGGCCGCGTCGACGAGGGCACCGCCCACTGCGACCACGACCCCGAGGAGAAGGCCCGCAACCAGAGCCTGAGTGCTTCGGTGGCGTCGTTCGCCTGGCGCGACCATCGGATGAACATCATCGACACCCCGGGCTACACCGACTTCGTGGGTGAGGCCGTCAACGGCATGCACGCAGCCGATCTGGCGGTGTTCGTGGTGGACGCGGTGTCGGGCGTCCAGGCTCAGGACCAGGTGATGTGGCGCCACGCCGAGCGGCTGGGCCTGCCCCGGATGGTGTTCGTGAACGGCCTCGACCGGGAGCGCTCGTCGTTCGAGCGCACCCTGGACGACCTGCAGTCGCACTTCGGTTCCCGGGTCGAGGCGGTGGAGCTGCCGATGGGCGCGGAGGCGTCCTTCCACGGCATCGCCGACCTGGTCGGTGACAGCGCACTCGACTACAGCAGCGGGCAGTCGGCGGCCGCGTCCATCCCCGACGACATGGCCCCGGCGGCCTCCGACGGCCACACCCAGCTGGTGGAGGACGTGGTGGAAGGCGACGACGAGCTGCTGGAGCAGTACTTGGAGGGGGTCGAGCCCGATCAGGAGCAGCTGGAGCGGCTGATCGGCGATGCGGTGCGCGACCGCACCGTGTTCCCGGTGCTGTGCGGCTCGGCGGCCAAGCCGATCGGCGTGGACCATCTGCTCGACTTCATCGGCCGTATCGGACCCGCGGGCGGCGCCACCGGGCCGGTGGCCGCGGTGCGGGGCGGCGAGTCGGTGGAGCTGGACATGGACTCGGCAGGCTCGCCGGTAGCGCTGGTGTTCAAGACCCGCATCGACGACTTCCTGGGGCAGATCTCGTTCATCAAGGTGCTCTCGGGGACCATCCGGGCCAATGACACGCTGGTCAACAGTCGCACCAGCGACAAGGAGCGGCTCCACAATCTGATGTCGTTCACCGGGGCCGACCACGAGAGCACCGACCACGTCGCGACTGGCGACATCGCGGCCGTCACCAAGCTCGGCAATGTCCGCACCGGCGACACCCTGTCCAACGATGTGGCGCTGTCGGTGCCCATCACCCCTCCGCCGACGCCGGTGTACGGGGTGGCGATCCACGCCTCGGCTCCGGCCCAGGAGGACAAGCTGGCCTCGGCGCTGCGCCGCTTCGCCACCGAGGATCCCAGCCTTCAGATCCGCCAGGATCCCACCACCCGCCAGACGGTGCTGTCGGGCGCGGGCGAAGCCCACATCCGGGTGGTGCGTTCCCGCCTGGAGCGCATGGGCATCGACTTCGAGGTGGAGAACATGCGGGTGGCGTACTTGGAGACGCTGGCCCGGCCGGCCGACGTGGAGGCAAAGCACAAGAAGCAGAGCGGCGGCCACGGGCAGTTCGCGGTGGCCATGGTGCGGTTCGAGCCGCTTCCCCGAGGCGGCGGCTACGAGTTCGACACCGAGGTGACCGGGGGCGCCATCCCCCGCAACCTGATCCCTGCGGTGGGTTCGGGCATCGAGGAGGCGATGGCCAACGGCGGCCGGCACGGGTTCCCGATGGTGGATCTGCGGGCGGTTTGCTACGACGGCAAGCACCATTCGGTGGATTCGTCGGAGATGAGCTTCAAGATCGCGGGATCGCTGGCGCTCAAGCAGGCGGTGGAGCAGGTGGGCAGCGCGGTGCTTGAACCGATCAGCGAGATCAATGTCGAGGTTCCCGACAGCTACCAGGGCGACGTCCTCGGCGACCTGAACTCTCGCCGGGGTCAAGTGTTCGGCACCGAGCCGGGCTCAGCCGCGGGTACCAGCGTGATCCGCGCCCATGTGCCGACATCGGAGATCCTCAGCTACGTGATCGATCTGCGGTCGATGACCGGAGGCACCGGCACCTTCAGTGCCGAGCACCACGACTACCAGCCCCTGCCCCACGCCCTGCTGTCCAAGGTCGTCGTCCACGACGACTGAGTGACACTTGTGGGGGTCCAACGGTGGGTGGCTGGGCTTAGCGCGCTCGAAGGGACTCGAACCCCCAACCTTCTGATCCGTAGTCAGATGCTCTATCCAAATTGAGCTACGAGCGCTGGGGACCGCCAGTCTAGGGCGTCCCGGTTTCGGGGACTACGGCGTACTGCAGGCGCGATGGGTAGCATCCGGTTGTGGACGGTCCGTCCTGCCTGCTTGCCATCGATGTGCAGTTCGGTTTCGTCTGCGCCGAGACCGAGGCGGTTCCCTCGGCTGTCCGCTCCCTCTGTGAGCGGGTGGCGTTCGAGCACCGGGTGTTCACCCGGTGGATCAATCCGGGCCCGGGCGGCCCGTTCGTCGACTTTCTGGACTATCACGGCTTCCAGGGCGATGCTGCCGAGATTCCCCTCACCGATGAGGTCGCCGACCTGGCGACGATGGTCGTCGACAAGTACACCTATTCGCCGTTCGTCGGCACCGACCTCGAACGCAACCTGCGCGAGCTCGACGTGCGCACGGTCGTGGTGTGCGGCATCGATACCGCCGTGTGCGTCCTGTCGGCTGCAGTGGGGCTCTTCGACCGCGGCTTCAGGCCCCTGCTGGTGTCCGACGCGTCGGCGAGCATGGGCGGGCCCGACATCCATCAGGCCGGTCTTGACGTCCTCGCCAGGACCATCGGCCCCCACAACATCGTCACCGGCGACGACCTCGCCGCCCGCTGGGGAGAAATGTACGCGGTGCTTTCATGACGGACACTCGCTCGACTGCTGATACGTCGCTCGGCCCGGGCCCGAGGGGCTACGAGCCGGAAGTGCCGATCGCAGTCTCGCCCATACTGGACTGGCCGCCGCGGCCGGGGGCAACGCTGCGGCACATCTTCTCGATGATGCTGCCCCAGGGGATGATCTGGGTGGGGATAGCCGCGGTGGCTTGGAATTTCTTCACCCCGTCGATGGAGCGCATGGCGACCCTGAGCCCCAGGTGGGTTCTGGAGATCTATGTCCGCAATGTCGTGATGTTCTCGCTGGTGGCGGGAGCGCTGCACGTGGTGCTGTACGTCCGGCGTGTCCAGCAGCAGCGCTACAAGTACGAGCGCCAGTGGCTGAGCACCACCAACCGGGAGTTCCTGTGGAACAGCCAGACCCGCGACAACGTGTTCTGGTGCCTGGTGAGCGGCTGCTCGGTGTGGACCGCCTATGAGGCGTTGACGCTCTGGTTCTACGCCAACGGCTGGATCCCGCAGGTGGAGTGGAGCTCGGGGTGGCTGTACCTGTCGGTGCTCACCGTGTTCACATCACTGTGGTCGGTCACTCACTTCTATTTCATCCACCGGGTGCTGCACATGCGCTGGGTGTACGACCATGTCCACTACCTGCATCACCGCAACGTCAATCCCGGGCCCTGGAGCGGCCTGTCGATGCACCCGGTGGAGCACATGATGTACCTCAGCATGT
>VXNG01000014.1 GCA_009840695.1 Acidimicrobiaceae bacterium | reverse complement strand
AGCTCACCCCGGTGGAATGGGCCCGGCGGGCCCAGCCCTTCTTCGACGAGTTGGAAGCCATGCTCAACCCGTCCCGCTGGGTGGTGGGCGGGGGGCTGAGCGAGAACTTCGACCTCTTCGCGTCGAGGCTGAAGCTGTCAAAGCCAATCTCGGTGGCCCACCTCGGCGTCCATGCCGGCGTGGTCGGCGCGGCCGTCGCCGTCGGCCGTTCCGGCGGCGGCCCAGCCAGGCCCGCAACCCATTGAGGATTGTCGTTGCCGAGTCGGCCGTCGCAGCTGCGCGAGTGGTCGCCGATCTAGTCGAGCGGTTCATCACTTCCGTACCGCGGCCCGCCCTTGGTCTGGCCACCGGCGAGACGATGGAGCCGGTGTTCGCCGAACTGGTGTGGCGTCACCGCAAGCAAGGAATGCGCTTCGCTTCCGTCCGGGCCTACCTGTTGGACGAGTACTTGGGCCTGGACCGCCAAGACCCGTGCGCCTACCGCAACGTCGTCCACCGGCTTCTGGTGCGCCACGTAGACCTCGGAGCCGGTGCTGTCCATGGCCCCGACCCCCATGCGACCGACTTGGACGCGGAGTGCAGCCGCTACGAGCGCGAGCTTCGGGCGGCGCCGATCGGGCTCCAGCTGTTGGGCATCGGAGCCAACGGCCATGTCGCCTTCAATGAGCCTGGGTCTCCGTTGGACAGCACAACCCGGGTGGTCGCGCTGAGCGGGCGGACCCAGGCCGACAACGCCCACTTCTTCCCGGCCGGCCAGGCAATTCCCACTCGGGCCATCACCCAGGGAATCGCCACCATCCGTGCCGCAGCCCGGCTGGTGCTGTTCGCATGCGGCGAGCACAAGGCTGATGCCGTCGCCCGTGCCGTCGAGGGTCCCGTCACCGCGGAGATCCCAGCTTCGGCTCTGCAG
This sequence comes from Acidimicrobiaceae bacterium, assembly GCA_009840695.1. The sequence goes on along the minus strand of VXNG01000014.1, from coordinate 2,577 downwards.
CTCCATCCGGGGGTCACGGTGGTGCTGGACCGGCGGGCCTCCTCAGGGCTCGCTCGCTCGGCCTCCTAGGCTCTTAGCCGACTTCCGATGCGGTACGGGCGGATATCTGTTGACGGTGGGCCCCGGTGGGTCAGGGTGGACGACGACGCGGTCCACGTGCTGCAAGGCTCCCCCCTCGAGGGCGATCCGGGTGTCGTGCGCTCCATGGGATGCGAAGGGGTGGCGTTCCTGCCGCCGGTGGTGCCGTTCGTGTTCTACGCGGTCGGGCTCAACTACCGTCGCCACATCGAGCAGCAGATGGCCGCGGGCCGGGCCGTGGCCGTCCCCAAGCGCCCCGAGGTGGGCTATCGGGCCAACAACGCCCTTATTGGGCACGGGGAGTCGATACTCGTGCCTCCCGACGTGACCGGCCGCTTCGAGGCTGAGGGCGAAGTAGTGGCCGTTCTGGGCCGGCGGGTCCGCAACGCGTCGCGGGCGGAGGCGCAGGAGTCGGTGTTCGGCTGGACGATCGGCAACGACGTGAGCGCCCGCGAGTGGCAGCGCGCCGACCGCTCGTTCTGGCGAAGCAAGAACAGCGACACCTTCAAGCCCATGGGCCCGTGGATCGAGACCGACGTCGACCCCATGGCCCAGACCACCACCGTCCGTGTGAACGGCGAGTCACGGGCCGAGTTCACCACCGGTGACATGGTCTTCGACCCCTGGGACTTCATCGTCGAGACGTCCCGCTACATCACCTTCCATCCCGGCGATGTGCTGTGGATGGGGGCCGACTCGACCTGCCAGCTCGCACCGGGAGACACGGTCGACGTCGAGATAACCGGCATCGGCGTGCTCTCGAACCCGGTCAGGCGGGACGGCGGGTGATCATCGACAGGCCGTCGCCCACCGGCAGCAGGGCCACCAGAACCCGCTCGTCCGCGATGACATGGGCGTTGAAGGCGCGCAACTGCTCCGTAGTGGGGTCGGTCTGGTTGGGGTCGGCCACGTGCCCGTCCCACAGGGCGTTGTCCACCAGGATCACTCCCCGCGCCGACAGCCTCCGAACCAGCTCCTCGTAGTAGGCGATGTATGACGCCTTGTCGGCGTCGATGAAGGCGAGGTCGACGGCCGGTTCTTCCGGCAGGGAGCGCAGCGTGTCCATCGCCGGAGCGATGCGCAGGTCGATGCGGTCGCCCACTCCGGCGCGCTTCCAGTGCTCGCGGGCGATGGCCGTCCACTCCTCGGAGATGTCGCAGCAGAGCAGCCGGCCTCCGGGTGGGAGCGCCTTGGCCACGGCCAGGGCGGAATAGCCCGTGAACGTGCCCACCTCGACCGCGAATCGCGGCTCGAGCAGGGTCGTGAGCATCGTCATGAGGGCGCCCTGAGCCGGGCTGATCTGCATGATGCTGGCATCTCCGAGCGCGGCGGTGGCCTCGATCAGGTCCCGCTGCACCTCATCGGGATGGGTGGAATGGGCCTGGATGTAGTCGGCCAGAGCCTCGTCGAGGAACTCAGTGCGGAAGCTCATGGCGGGCGATGGTAACGGGGCCGTTCGGGTACCGGGCCGCGCGGCGGGCGGCTAGCGGTCGGTCCGGCGGGGCGGCATCGGGACGAAGGCGCTGGTGCGGGCCGCGTACTCGGCGTAACCGGGCCGGCGCTTGCCCATGCTGCGCTCCAGCAGGGTCACTCCCGAGACCCTCAGCAGCAGGATCATCATGACCAGCGGCCCGGCGACGGTCCACCACGCCCCGGCCGCCACGGCGACTAGCCAGATGCCCCACCACACAACGCTGTCGCCGAAGTAGTTGGGGTGGCGGCTGTAGCGCCACAGGCCCCGGTCCATGACCTTGCCGCGGTTGGCCTCGTCGGCCTTGAAGCGACGCAGCTGCTCGTCGCCCACCGACTCGAAGGTCAGCCCCACTGCCCAGACCGCCGCCCCGACCCAGTCCAGCACGCGCAGCGGTGACACCTCGGAGTCGCCCAGCACCGCCTGGACCGGCAGCGACACCACCACTGCCAGCGCCGCTTGCAGCCCGAACACGACCAGCAGGCTCCATAGCCAGAACGGCTGGAGGCGCCGCCTCAGGGCCTGGTAGCGGAAGTCCTCGGGCGCGCCCCACTTGCGGACGGTGAGGTGGGCGCTCAACCGCAGGCCCCACGCCGACACCATCACCAGCATCAGCCAATTTCGGCCGCCGTCGCCGACGTCACTCCACAGCCACAACGACCAGGCCACCGCGACGAACACCATCGGCCACAGCGGATCGATGATCGACACGTCGCGCTTGGGCAGGCTCACCAGCCAGCACCCGGCCATCAGCACGCCGGCCACCAGCGCCGCGATCGCAAGCGCGCTCATGCCGACCTCCTCGCCGCCACGGCCCCGGCCCTTTCCCGTGCGCTCATGTCGACCCCGGCCGCGTTCACGCTTGCCCCAATGCTTGGGGTTCGCGGTAGAGGACCGCGCCCCAGTGGGCCCCCGCCCCGAAGCTGGTGAACGCCACCAGCGTTCCGGGGGCGACCCGACCCTGCTGCCGCAGCTCGTGGTAGAGGATCGGCAGGGTGGCCGCGGTGGTGTTGCCCCAGTGCCCGATG
>VXNG01000145.1 GCA_009840695.1 Acidimicrobiaceae bacterium | reverse complement strand
GGGGCCGCTTCTTCTCCATGTACGGCGCCGATCCGCTCGGCCTGCTCAGCTGGCGGTTCCTGCTCGATCAGGCCGGCCACGGCGTCTCGACCGACATTCTCAGCCACGCCATCGATCTGGCCATGATGCTCAACGGCCCCATCACCAGGGTGGTGGGCACCGGTGAGACGTTCATCAAGGAGCGGCCGCTGCCGTCGACCGCGGGAACCCACTACGACCGGGGCGCGCCGGGCGACCCTGTCGGCGTGGTCACCAACGAGGACTACTTCGGCGCGATGGCCGTGTTCGCTAACGGCAGCCGGGGCACTTTCGAGACGAGCCGCACGATGGTGGGGCCCCAGAGCCAGCTCGCCTTCGATATCCACGGCACCGGCGGTGCCCTCGGCTGGAACTTCGAGACCATGAACGAGATGCGGCTGTTCAGGCTGATAGAGGGCGACCGCGGCTACACCACCGTCTACGCGGGGGAGCGGCACCCGTACCATGCGGGCTTCGTCCCCGGCGAGGCCAACTCCATCGGCTTCGAGGACGTGGTGACCATCCAGGATCACGAGTTCCTGGCCGCGGTGGCCGAGGGCCGGCCCCACTCCGCGGGCATGGAGCAGGCCCTGGAGTACGTGAGCGTTCAGGCCGCGCTGCTGCGAAGCTGGGAGACCGGATCCTGGACGGACGTAGTGTCGGTGAGGATCGACTAGAGGCCGAGGGGAGATCGCCATGGACACGATCAGGCTGACGGCATCGGGTGCCGTGGTGCGCTACCTGGCCGCCCAGCGCATCGAGGTCGACGGCGAGGTCGTGCCGCTGTTCGCCGGCGTGTTCGCCATCTTCGGCCACGGCAACGTCACCTGCCTGGGCCACGAGCTGGAGCAGGCCCAGGATGCGCTGCCCACCTGGAGGGGCCAGAACGAGCAGGGAATGGCCCTGGCCGCCTGCGGGTTCGCCCGGGCCTCCAAACGGCGCCGGATCATGGTGGCGTCCAGCTCGATCGGGCCCGGTGCCACCAACATGGTGACCGCGGCCGCGGTGGCCATGGCCAACCGGCTGCCGCTGCTGGTGCTGGCCGGCGACACCTTCGATCACCGGATCGTGGATCCCGTGCTGCAACAGGTCGAGCACTTCGGTGCGCCGGCCACCACCGTCAACGACGCCTTCCGGGCGGTAGTGCGCTACTGGGACCGGATCACCACCCCCGAGCAGGTGGTGCAGTCGCTGCCTCACGCCGTCAACACGATGCTCGATCCCGCCGACTGCGGCCCGGCGTTCATCGCGCTGCCCCAGGACGTGCAGGCCCAGGCCTACGACTATCCGGTCCGCTTCTTCGACGAGACGCTGCACCGCATCCGCCGACCCCGTCCCGATGCGGGCGAGCTGCGGCAGGCCGCGGCTGCGCTGGCATCTGCCGAGCGGCCGCTGATCATCGCAGGCGGAGGGGTCCGCTGGTCGCTGGCCGAGGAGCAGCTCGCCGCCTTCGCCGAGGCCCACGGCATCCCCGTGGTCGAAACCACCGCGGGCCGCACCTCTCTGCCGGCCCACCATCCGCTCAACTGCGGTCCCATCGGGGTCACCGGGTGCACCTCGGCCAACGCCATGGCCGCGCACGCCGACGTGGTGCTGGCCGTGGGCACGAGGATGCAAGACTTCACCACCGGCTCTTGGACGGTGTTCGGCGACGAGTCGGCCAGGATCGTGGGACTCAACGCGGCCCGCTTCGACGCCACCAAGCACATGTGCCTGCCGCTGGTGGCCGACGCCCGTGAGGGGCTTGTGGAGCTCGGAGCGGCCCTCGGCGACTACCGGGCCGGCGCCGACTGGACGGCCCGGGCCGCCTCGGAGACCGCCCAGTATCACGCTTACATCGACAAGATCGCCGCGCCGGTGACGGTCGGCGCCGCCGGCGGCGACGACTCCGCGGACCCCTACGCCGATCTGCCCACCTACGCGCAGGTGGTCGGTGCGGTCGATCGGGCCGCCGACGACTCGACCTACGTGGTGGCCGCGGCCGGCGGCCTGCCCGCGGAGCTGGTCAACGGCTGGCGGGCCGGCACCGTGCACTCCTTCGACTGCGAGTACGGCTACTCGTGCATGGGCTACGAGATCTCGGGCGCCTGGGGGGCCAAGATGGCCCTGCCCGAGCGCGAGGTGATGGTGCTGGTGGGCGACGGGTCCTACCTGATGATGAACAGCGACCTGTACAGCACGGTGATCACCGGTCACAAACTCATCGTGATCGTGTGCGACAACGGCGGTTACGCGGTGATCGACCGGCTCCAGGTCAACCAGGGCGGCGCGTCGTTCAACAACCTGTTCGCCGACTGCCGCACCGAGCGGCTGGTCGACATCGACTTCGCAGCCCATGCGGCCTCGATGGGCTGCGAGACCGAGACGGTGGGCACCGTCGCCGAGCTGGAGGCGGCCATCGAGAGGGCCAGAGCCGCGGACCGAACCTGTGTGATCGCCCTCAGGACCCATCCCCACAGCTGGACCGAGGGCGGCTCGTTCTGGGAGGTCGGGGTGCCCGAGGTGAGTTCCAGCGCTTCGGTGAGGGCAGCCCGTGAGGCTATGGAGGCTGGCCGAGCCAGCCAGAGAGTGTGGTGACCAATGGGGAACTCGACTCCCTCATTCGATGGTGGCGTCGCCCTGATTACCGGCGGGTCACAAGGGCTCGGCTACGCGGTAGGTGAGCGGCTGGTCGCCGAGGGTGCGGCCGGGCTGATGCTGGTGGGCCGCGATCAGAACAAGGGCGAGGCGGCCGCGGCGTCGCTCGGCACAGCTGGCTGCCGGGTGGAATTCCTGGCTGCCGACCTGGCCGACGCCGATGCCTGCGAGCGAGCGGTGGCCGCCGTGGACGCGGCCTTCGGGACCTGCCACAGCCTCGTGAACTGCGCGGCCATCACAGACCGCGGGACCGTGTGGGACACCACGCCCGAACTGTGGGACGCGATGCTGGCCGTGAACGTGCGGGCCCCGGGCCTGCTCAGCCAGGGCGTGGCCCGGATCATGGCCCGCGAGTCGGTCGAGGGCACGATCGTGCTGATCGGCTCGGTAGCCGGTCGGGGCGGTCCGGTGAAACTGCTGCCGTACTCCACCTCCAAGGGCGCGCTGGTAGCGATGACCCGGAACCTGGCGTTCTCGCTGATGAGGCACCGCATACGGGTCAACCTGCTGTGCCCGGGCTGGATGGACACCCCTGCCGAGGATGTGACCCAGCGCACCTTCGACGGCGCCACCGACGGCTGGCTGGAGCGGGCCGAGTCCGAGATGCCCTTCGGGCGGCTGATCAAGCCGCCGGAGATAGCCCGTACCGTCGTGCACCTGGCCACCGCCGAGTCGGGGATGATGACCGGCGCGGTGGTGGAGTGGGACCAGACCGTGCTCGGCGCGGGCGACTCCGTCTTTCCCGGCCCCGAGCTGGGTCGGTGGCCGCCCGATTCTGGGAGCAGCCAGTGACCGCGACCGTGCGGGACTACGGCCTCACCGGGCAGGACTCGAGGCTGGCCTTAGA
>VXNG01000187.1 GCA_009840695.1 Acidimicrobiaceae bacterium | reverse complement strand
GCTCGATGTCGCTGATGTCGTGCACACTGCACGACACGCAGGAGCCTCAATCGGCGAGCGCCTCGATCACCGCGTCGCACTCGGCAGCGATCTCGTGGCGCAGGTCCACCGGCGCGGGTTTGGTGAAGGTGGGCTTGGTGTAGCGGTTGACGGTCGCGCCCAGTCCGCTGAGGCGTTCCGAGACACGGTCTAGGAAGACGTTGCCACGGGGCTTGGAGATATCGAGCAGGCCGACGGTCAGCCCGGCCAGCGACTCGGGCCGGGTGGCCCGCTCCCGCGCTGCCGGCGTCTGCTCTGATGTGGGATCGAGGACGGTGGTCATCAGATGGCCTCCTTGAGGGGGCGAGGGTAGCCGTGGGCGGGTCTCACGGCGTGATCTCGCGGGTGACCGGGTCGCTACCCTTCGGTCCGTTGGCCCATCCGCCGATGATTGCGGAGAAGAGCCCGGCCGCGCCGCCGGCATGGACGACCAGCAGCCCGCCGGGGCGGAACTTGGGGACCTTCTGGCCCGCCGCCGCCGGAGGCAGGCCCGCGGCGACGCCCCTGACCCCGGCCAGCAACTCGTCGGCATCGCAGAGCAGCTCGGCCGACAGCTCATCCATAAAGCGGTGCCGGTTCCAGCCCGCGTCGGCGTAACGGGCCATGTGCTCGGGCGAAAGCACCAGCATGGCGTCCATCCCCAGCATCATCCGGGGCGACACCGTCGACTGCAGAGCCTGGGCCAGGTGCCTGGTCAGAGAATCGGGCGTGCGGGACCGCTCATCGGCGAAGATCCTCGGTGACTCTCCCGCGAACACGGTGACCGTGGACCGGTCGGCCTGCCAGCCCCGGCTCTCGGCTAGGGAGGTCCACGGGGAGGTTTCGTCCTCGGCGAAGCAGAAGCCCACCTTGGCCGGTGAGCCGAACGTGGCCCGGTCAACGCCTCCGGGGCGCCCGCCGCCGACATTGCGCACCACCAACTGCAGGGCCCGTCCGATGGTCGAGTTGGCTCGATTGCCCTGGCCCAGGGAGTTGAGCCCGCTGTTCATGCCAATGCGCCCGACCACGGGGCCGTTCACGACCAGCACCGGCCCAACGCTCATGGTGGTGGCCAGAACGCCGTGCATGTTGAACTCGTCGGTGCACACCGCTTCGAGCGCAGCGATCACCACCGGCAGGTACTCGGGCGCGCAGCCGGCCATCACCGAGTTGGCGGCCACCTTCTCGATAGTGCACTCGACCAGACTGGGCGGCACTACCGCCACCACCTCGGACGGGTCGCGGGTGGTGCCCTCCAACATCCGGAGCACTCTCGCCTCGGTGGGGGGCACCACGGGAAGGCCGTCGGACCAGCCCCGGTCCCACATCGCCTCCCATTCGTCCTCCATCGAGGCCAGCTCCACCCGGCGGCTGCGCAAGCGGGAGCCCGAGAAGCGAACCGCCAGCTCGCCCGCATGGGCGGGGTCCACGCTGAGGGATCCGCAGCCCGGCCGCCAGTCCGGAAGACCCTCGCCCAGACCGTCCAACCCCGAGAGCTGCTCCCACTCGGAGCGGGACCATCCCACCGTGCGCTGCTCACCGACGCCCCCCGAGACGCTCAGCAGCGTAGGCACGGTCTCGATGTCATGGTGCCAGGACAGGCCCAGGTCCGCGTCGTGGTGGACCCAGTCGGCATCGGCGGGGAAGCTCGGATCGTCCTGGGTGATCACGGTCAGCGCCGCCCGGTCGTGCAGGTCGCTGAGCACGGGTGCCACCAGCTCGCAGGTGGGGCAGTCGCGCTTGACCACCGCCACCAGTCCGTCGGGCAGAGGCGGCACCGAGGGGAGGGCAGAACTCACCATCCGATTGTGCCACTGCCAGCGGCCGAGCAAAAGCGCGTGATCGCGAGCGGCGCCCTGGAGTCGAGCGAGGCCGTTGCCCGAGCTGCCGTGAGCGCCGCGAACAAGAGCGGGAAAGGCACCGTAGGGCGCCGTTTGCGACCCATCGTCCGCTGCCCGTAGCCTCCGGATGCGATGACGGGGGCGAATGACTCCATAGACGGCCGTGAGTTCCGCCGGGTGCTGGGCCACTACCCGACGGGCGTGACCGTGGTGACGGCGACCTGCCCCACCGGTCCGGAGGGGCTGACCATCGGATCGTTCACCAGCGTGTCGCTGGACCCGCCCTTGGTGTCGTTCTGCCCCGGTCACGACTCCGACTCGTGGGCCCGGATGCGCGATGTCGGCAGCTTCTGCGTGAATGTCCTCTCCGACGAACAGGCCGGCATGTCCACCACCTTCGCCAGCAAGGCTGAGGACAAGTTCCGGGGCGTGGTCACCAGGGTGGAGGCCACCGGGGCGCCGGTGATCGAGGGCTGCCTGGCCTGGATCGACTGCCGCGTCGAGGCGGTCCACACCACTGGCGACCACGACATCGTGGTGGGTCGGGTCGTCGCCCTGGGCGCGGCCGGCGGCGAATCGGCGTCCGGGCCACTGGTCTTCTTCAAAGGCGCCTACGGCCAGGTCGCGGGCCTGTAGATGGCGGTCTACGCGCTTGGCGACCTGGAGCCGCAGATCGATCCGACCGCCTACGTTCACCCACTGGCGGTGGTGATCGGGAACGTCGAACTCGGTCCTGAGGCCACGGTGTGGCCGTACGCGGTGCTGCGGGGCGATGACGGCGTCATCCGCATCGGCGCCCGCAGCAACGTCCAGGACTCGGCGGTGATCCATTGCACGCCCAGCCATCCCACCATCATCGGGGATGGCGTAACGATCGGCCATCAGGCCCATCTGGAGGGATGCACCGTGCTGGACGGATCGTTGATCGGCGTCGGGTCGGTGGTCATGCACGATGCCCGCGTTGGGCCCAACGCGCTGGTCGGGGCCAACGCCACCGTCACCGGCGGGACGGTGGTGCCGGCCCAGGCCATGGCGCTGGGAACCCCCGCCCGCATCCGCGAGAACGCGGTCGATCCCGACCACAACCAAATCAACGCCGAGATCTACGCCCAGCGCGGCCACCACTACCGCGCCGAGCTGCGTCGTGTCGACTGATCGTCGTTCCTCGCGATAGATTGAGATTGCAAGCACGAGCGGATCGGGAGATCCCATGACCACCGCGGACATCGGCGTTGATCTCAGCCGCTACCAGCTCGGCTGGAGCGACGAGGAGGACTACGTCTTCAAGCCCAAGAAGGGCCTCAACAACGACATCATCACCGAGATGTCGTGGCTCAAGGGCGAGCCCCAGTGGATGCTCGACTTCCGTCTGAAGTCGCACCGCCGGTTCGAACGCCGCCCCCGCCCGACCTGGGGCGGCGACACCACCGGCATCAACTTCGACGACATCTACTACTACATCAAGCCCACCGACACGCTGGCCAACGACTGGGACATGGTCCCCGAGTCGATCAAGAACACCTACGAGCGCCTGGGCATCCCCGAGGCCGAGCGCAAGTACCTGGCCGGCGTGACCGCCCAGTACGAGAGCGAGGTCGTGTACCACCGCAACCGTGAGGACCTCGAGGCCCAGGGGGTGCTGTTCTGCGACATGGACACCGCCCTGCGGG
>VXNG01000261.1 GCA_009840695.1 Acidimicrobiaceae bacterium | reverse complement strand
CCCGCTCCTTGATGTTGGGCGAGTAGCCGGTGCGGCGCAGCACCCCGCCCATCTCATCGGCCGCGGCCGTGAACCGGTGCCGGGCCACCTCCAGATCGATTGCATTCAGGCTCATCGCGTCACCGTCCCGCGAACTGGCAGCAGAAGGTGCCCTATAGGGGGTCTGTTGCTGCCAATTCGCATCGCTGTCACCATTCGATCCTCAGCGCGCCTGTCTCGTGGACGGTGGCCCGCTCGCCTGCGGCCAGGTACGTGGTGGACTCGCCCTCGGCGATGATGGCCGGGCCGGCCACCTCGGCTCCCACCGTCAGAGCCGGGCGCCACCACACCTGGGCCTCGACGGCTCCGGCCGGGCCCATCACGGACCGCACCCCCCGTCCCGGTTCGCCGGGCTCGGGCTCGAAGAAGGGCAGGTCGGCCCAGCGCAGCGCGGCCGCCCCGACCGCCTCGGCCCGCACCGTCACCGCCTCCACCGGATCAGTGGGCCGGGCGAACCCGTTGCGCTCGGTGTGCAGCTGGTGGAACCGCTGGCACAGCACCTCCCACGGCTCGCCCTCGTTGTACGGCACCGACGTCTCGTGGGCCTGGCCCACATAGCGCATGTCCACGATCGAAGCCGCGGTTGCGGCCGCCTGCCCGCTGTCGGCCTCGATCTGGTCGCGGGCTTCCGCCAGCAGGCTTCGAGCCGCGGCCGGCAGCCGGTCGCGGTCGGCGGCGGTGACATTGACCGTCTGGGCGGCATCGGCCCGGGGAGGGCTCAGCAGCAGACCGAAGGCCGAGAACACACCGGCGTAGGGCGGGATGATCACGCCGTCCATCTCCAGGGCACGGGCCAGGGCAGTGGCGTGCAGACCGCCTGCGCCCCCGAACGCCATGAGGGCCGCGTCGCGGGGGTCGGTGCCCTGCTCCACCGACACCGCCCGCACTGCATGGGTCATGTGCGACTCCACCACCGCTACCACCCCCTGCGCCGTCTCGACGGGCTCCAGCGACAGTTCCGACCCCAGCCGTTCGAGGGCGGCCACGGCCAGTTCGGGCCGCAGCGCCACCGTTCCGGCCAGCCTGGCTCCCGGATCGAGGCGGCCCAGCACCACGTTGGCGTCGGTGACGGTCGGCTCGGCCCCGCCCCGGCCGTAGCAGGCCGGCCCGGGGTCGGCGCCCGCGGAGCGGGGCCCCACCCGCAGCGCGCCGCCGCGGTCGGCCCAGGCCACCGATCCGCCCCCGGCGCCGACGGTATGGACCGCGACTGAAGGCATAAGGCAGGCATGACCGGCGATATCGCGGTTGTAGGTCACCTCGGGACGGCCCGAGCGCACCCGGCAAACGTCGGTGGAGGTGCCGCCCATGTCGAACGAGATGAGCGTCTCGCATCCCATCATCTCGCCCAGCGCGGCCGCGGCCACCACCCCGCCCGCGGGTCCCGACAGCAGGATCGAGGCCGGGAACGCCGACGCGTGGTCGAGCGAGACCAGCCCGCCCGAGGAGCGCATGACCGAGATCTCGTCGATGAACCCGGACTGCAGGGCCCGGTGGGCCAGGCTTCCCATGTAACGGGACACCTCCGGCGACAGGAAGGCGTTGAGGACCGCGGTCGAGAACCGCTCGTACTCCCTGAACTCGGCCACGACCTCGGCTGAGGCCGACACGGGCACGCCCGCAACCCGCCGGAGCCGGTCGGCCAGCACGCGCTCGACGGCTGGATCGGCGTAGGAGTACATCAGGCACAGCGCCACCGCTTCGGCGCCCCGGTCGCGGGCGGCGGCTGCGACCGAGGCCGCCACCGCGTCGAGTTCGCCGTCGTGGCCGGCGGCGGGCACCTCGACGCCGAGCCGCATCCCGGGGTCGGCCAGCGGAGCGGACCGGTCGGCGAACGGGTCGTACAGGGAGGGCCGATCCTGGCGGGCGATCTCGATCAGCGACTCGAAACCGGCGTCGGTGGCCAGCAGCGTCCTGGCCCCCCGCCGCTCGAGCAGCGCATTGGTGGCCACGGTGGTCCCGTGCAGCAGGTCGGCGCGGCCACCGGCCGGCACCGCGGCCACAGCTCCGGCCATCACCCCCTCGCTCTGGTCGCGCGGCGTGGACGGCACCTTCCCGACGGTCATGGCCGTGCCGTCCCACATGGCGACATCGGTGAACGTCCCGCCCACGTCGATGCCGAGGGTCGTCGACGGCGGCCTGCTGCTGGCACCGGTGGCTGTCTCGATGCCTCCAGAGTACGGCGGCCTCGCACGGTGCAGCGTGGTCACCCTGGTCAGCCGCCGGGCAGGGTTAGCCTGAGAGCTTGCCTGTATTCCTCGGCGGACTGGCCGCGGCCATGCTCGGCATGGGCGACTTTTTCGGGGGCGTCGGCGGCCGCCGCATCAACCATCCCGGCGCGGTGGTCTCTATCGCCTGGCTGGCTTCGTGCGTAGGCGCGACGGTGGCGGGGATCTTCGTGCTGGTGTTCCGTCCCGCGGACTTCAACCGGGTGGACCTCTACTGGACGCTGGTGGCGATGGTGGTGGTGGCGACCGTCCGGCCGCTGCTGTACCTGTCCATGGAGCGGGGCCCGATGGCCGTGGTCGCTCCCGTGTTCAGCCTGGTGTCGCTGGTGATCCCCGCGGTCATCGGCCCCCTGACCGGCGACGCGCTGGGTGGAACGGAACTGGTCGGAGTGGTGCTGTCCATCCCGGCGGTGCTGCTGATCGTTAGCGAGGGCGGGCTGCCGACCGACAGGAAGCTGTGGACGGGATCGGCGCTGGGCCTGGGGTGCCTTGTGGGCCTGCTGCTGGGCTTCCAGAGCCTGATCTACGGTCGAATCAGCCCGGACGCCGGCGCCATGCCCGCGTTCGTGACCCAGCTGGGCGCGGCTGCTCTCATCCCGCTGATCGCCAGACCGTTCCAGCCTCTGGCGCCGGTGTCACGCGACGTGAAGCGCTTCGGCCTGCTGGTCGGCCTGATCGACATCGTCGCCATCATCGCCATGGTCATCGCCTTCCAGCGGGGCAACGTAGCGGTCTTGGCGGCTGTGCTGGGCTTCGCCCCGGTGACGACCATGGTCCTGGCCTGGCGGATCTACGGCGAGGTGGTTCGCCGCTGGCAGTGGGTGGGCGCCGCGATGGGCGCGGTCGCCATCATCCTGTTCGCAACCGCGGCCTGAACCGGCGGTCCGTCGCTACTGGCCTGGCAGGAGCCTGACCGCGTTGACTGACGCCACCGCGATCCGTTCCCGCAGTCCTGTGGGTGAAGCCAGCACCAGCTGACCGGCGTCGTCGATGTCGGCGGCCACGCCTCGCATGGATCCGTGGGGCAGCATCCGCAACTCGACTGCTCGTCCCAGGGTGGAGCACCGGTCGCGGTAGGCGTGAAGGATGGACGCCGGATGGTCGAGCTCGGTGGCCGCCTCCCGCAGATGCAGCAGTAGCCCGTCGGTGACCCGGGTGCGTTCCCGGGGCCCCGCCAGCGGCCCGACCCGTACTGTGAGCGCAGCGAGTTCGACCCGGCCAGGGCCCAGCGTGCAGACCGAGTTGACGGCCACTTCAAGATCGTCGTCCGGCTCG
>VXNG01000141.1 GCA_009840695.1 Acidimicrobiaceae bacterium | reverse complement strand
TGGTGGACTTCCCGCTGTTCGAGGGGCTCAGCGCCGAGGGCGAGCCGATCCCTTCACACCACCCGTTCACCATGCCGCATGAAGACGACCTCCCTGCGCTCATGTCGCCGGACGACCCGCCCACCGGCGGGGCCCTGCTCGACATCCGTAGCCAGGCCTACGACCTGGTTCTCAACGGCTGGGAACTCGGCTCGGGCAGCGTGAGGATCCACCGCCGCGAGGTCCAGCAGCGCATCTTCGAAGTCCTGGGCATCGCCGCCGACGAGGCCCAGGAGCGCTTCGGCTTCCTGCTCGACGCCTTCCGCTACGGCGCCCCGCCCCACGCCGGCTTCGCGGTGGGTCTGGACCGGCTGGCCGCCTTGCTGGTGGGGGAGGAGAACATCCGCGAGGTGATCGCCTTCCCCAAGACCCAGTCTGGCACCGACCCCCTTACTGACGCCCCCAGTCCGATCGCCGACACCCACCTGCAAGAACTCGGCCTGAGAGTCCTGCCCCCAGTCTGAGAACAAGCCCCCGGTGTCCCTGAATCCTGCACTCCAGCCGCGGTGGCGAGGAGCGCAGGACGCGGTCGCCCTGTTCTTCGTCCCGGTCGGTCTGGCACTGATGCTGATCCGGCACGTCGGCGCTACCGACGGGCTCCCCAACGCCGAGCTCGGTGCGCTGGCCTTCGGGGCACCGTACTGCGTGCTCGGCTTCCTGGCCTTTCTTGGAGGTCGCACCGGACGACCCGCGCTCACGCTCTTCGCCAGCACGCCGCTGGTGCTGATGAGCATGATCTCGATCGTTCTGATGCCGCTGGTGCTGCTGGCCGGGTTCCTGGTGGTCCGGGCCATCTCGGGACTGGCCAGGGGCCAGCAGCAGCACCTGAGCCCGTCCGAGATGTTCCTTCCGTTCCTCGTCACGGCCGCCCCGGTGCTGGCGTTCGGCTACCTGCTGTTCCACCAGGACCCGGCGTCATGGCAATCGGATGCGAACACGTTCCACTCCGCCAGCGACATCGTGACCGTCACGGAGGCCGTCCTGTCGCTGGGCGCAGTTGCCCTGTCGGCAGTAGTCACGCTCTTCTGGATCGGCAAGGACCCGAGCGGCAACCGCGGATCGATCACCGAGTGAGGGCCTAGGGTCACAGCGTGGCTGGTGACCTGTTCGACGCGGCTGCGGCCGAGCGGCTGCGGGGACGGGCGCCGCTGGCGGTCCGGCTGCGGCCCCGGACACTGGACGAGATCGTGGGCCAGGACCACCTGGTGGGTCCGGGGCGGCCGCTGCGGGAACTGATCGCATCCGACAGGCTGTCGTCGGTGATCCTGTGGGGGCCGCCGGGCACGGGCAAGACCACGCTGGCGCGGGTGGTGGCCCTCAGTACGACCAAGGCCTTCGAGGAACTCTCGGCGGTGACGGCCGGGGTGAAGGACGTGCGGGGCGTGATCGAGCGGGCCCGGGACCGCCTCGGCGTCCACGGAACGGGCACCATCCTGTTCCTCGACGAGGTCCACCGCTTCAACAAGGCCCAGCAGGACGCCCTGCTGCCCGCGGTGGAGGACGGCCTGATCGTGCTGATCGGCGCCACCACCGAGAACCCGCACTTCGAGGTCAACCCGCCGCTGATGTCCCGCTCGACGCTGTTCCGGCTGCACCCGCTGGACCACGACGCGCTGGTGGAACTGGTCCGCCGGGGCCTGGCCGCGGAGTCCGCCACCGCCGATGAAGACGCCGTCGAGCACCTCGCAGCTCGCAGCGCCGGGGACGGCAGGCATGCCTTGACCGGCATCGAGGTGGCGGTGGCGTTGGCCGGTCGCCGGATCGAAGCCGATCCGGCGGGTCCGATCCATGTGACCTTGGCTGACGCCGAGGCGGCCGCCGACACCAAGGCAGTGCGGTACGGCCGCGACGGCCACTACGACGTGATCAGCGCCTTCATCAAGAGCATCCGGGGCTCTGACGCCGACGCGGGGCTCTACTGGCTGGCCCGGATGCTGGAAGCCGGCGAGGATCCCCGCTTCATCGCACGCCGGCTGGTGATCCTGGCCTCCGAGGACATCGGCCTGGCCGACGACGGCGCATTGCTGGTGGCCGACGCCGCGGCCCGGGCCGTGGAGTACGTCGGTTTGCCCGAGGCCCAACTCAATCTGGCCCATGCAGTGGTGCGACTGGCTACCGCGCCCAAATCCAACCGGGTGACGGTGGCCCTCGGCAGGGCCGCGGCCGACGCCCGGACCGCTGGGACGGGCGAGGTGCCCACGCACCTGCGCGACGCCCACTACCAGGGCGCGAAGTCACTCGGCCACGGCGACGGATACCGGTACCCCCACGACGACCCCGACGGCTGGGTCGCCCAGGAGCACCGCCCCGCCGAGGTGGCCGGCAACATCTACTACGAACCGTCCGACCACGGCGCAGAAGCCACCCTGGCCAAGGATTCGCCCCGCCCCGAACGCTCCTAGGTTGCCGGTATCTTGGCTGAGTGACCGCTGTCGATCTGGCCGCCGTGATCGTGACCCTGGTCTGCCTGGCCACGGTGGTCGTGCTGACTATGGCCGTGGTGTCGCTGGTACGGACCATGCGCGAATTGCGCGACGTGGTCGATGATCTGCGGGACTCGGCGCTGCCCATGGTCGACGATCTCCGTTCCACGGTCACCAAGGCCGACGCCGAGCTGCACCGGGTGGACCGGGTGATCGGGCGGGCCGAGCGCATCGCCGCCACCGCCGACCATGCTAGCCGCCTGACCTACCGGGCCTTCGCGCCGCCGCTGATCAAGGGGCTGTCGCTGGTGTCGGGCGCGGGCCAGGCCGGCCGGCGCCTGCGCGAGCGCCGCCGCCACCGCCGGGCGCTCGATCTCGCGACCGGCGACACCTCGGCCACCACGCAGGAGATCTCAACCACGGTGAAGTCGACGGCTGACCGCAGAGTGGCTGCGGATGGACGCATCCAGACCAGGAGGCGGCGGCGATGAGGCGAATGTGGTGGCTCGGAGCGGGCTACGTGGCCGGTCTGGGCACCGCGGCCTGGCTGCGTAGCAAGGCCCGTGAGGCCGCGGAGCGCTACGCGCCGGCCAATGTCCGCAACATCGTGGCCGAACGGTCCCAGCAGGCTGCCAGCCGAGCCCGGGAGACCGCATTCGACAGCGCCAGGAATATCGGGCGCGAGGCTCGACGCATCGCCGACGACGTCCGCCATGCCGTGGCCGAGGGACGCGAAGCCATGCACCGGGCAGAATCCGAGCTGACCGGCGACGAACCTTCGCCCGCCGACAACGGGTCCACCACCGGAACGGACGAGTCATGAAGTCGATGACCGCGGCCGAGGTCCGCAAGGCCTTCGTCGACTTCTTCGTGGAGCGGGGCCACACCCATCACCCGTCGGCCAGCCTGATACCCCACGACCCCACGCTGCTCTTCACGGTGGCGGGAATGGTGCCGTTCAAGGCGTACTTCACCGGTGAGCAGCAGGCCCCGTTCTCGCGGGCCGTCACTGTCCAGAAGTGCGTCCGGGCCGGTGGCAAGCACAACGACCTCGACGAGATCGGGCGCACCTCCCGCCACCTGACCTTCT
>VXNG01000018.1 GCA_009840695.1 Acidimicrobiaceae bacterium | reverse complement strand
CCTCCAAGCAGATGCTCGACACCAAGCGCAAGGCGGCCAGTCTCGGCTCGACCGGCATGCCGGACAAGCTGGCCGACTGCCGCATCCACGGTGACAAGGCCGAGTTGATCCTGGTGGAGGGCGACTCGGCGGCGGGCCCGGCCAAGCGGGGCCGCGATTCGGAATTCATGGCGATCCTTCCGCTGCGGGGCAAGATCGTGAACGCGGCCAAGGCAAGCCCCAAGCAAGTGCTTGACAACGCCGAGGCCCAGGCCATCTTCACCGCCATGGGCGCCGGCGCGGGTGACGCCTTCGACATCGAGGCCGCTCGCTATGGCCGGATCGTCATCCTGTGCGACGCCGACGTCGACGGCAGCCATATCCGCTGCCTGCTGCTGACCCTCATCCACGGGTACATGCGGGAGATGCTCGTTCAGGGCCGCGTCTTCTCGGCCCAGCCGCCGCTGTACACCGCAAGGGTCGGCGACCGGACCTACCGGGCCTATTCCGACGAGGAGCGCGACCGCATCACAGGCGAGCTCTGCCGAGGCAAGCGCAGGCCCGAGAACGTGAAATGGCAGCGCTTCAAGGGCTTGGGGGAGATGAACACCGACGAACTCCGGCACTGTGCGCTTGATCCGGAGACCCGCACCCTGCGCCGCCTCACCATGGCCGACGCCCAGCAGGCCGACGCCGCAGCCGAGATGTTCGACGTTCTGATGGGCAGCGATGTGGCGGTGCGCCGCGACTACCTAGTCGAGAACTCCTCCCTGGTGGACGAGGCGACCCTCGACATCTGAGCGGGCCCGCCCTCGCCGGCACCCTCACCCCAAATCCTGGGCGCTGTCTCACCGGTGAGCTAGAACAGCACTGTGCAGCTCGCGTTCGATCCCGTCGACATGCTCGACCCGGCAGGTGTGGGGGCGGTCGGCGAGGACGGTCGCCCGAGCCCGCCCGAGAGGCTCTCGCCGTCGGGGGCGGCGACTTTCGAGCAGTGCCCCCGCCGCTGGCGGTTCCGCTATGTGGACCGCCTGCCCGATCCCCCGGGTGTGGACGCCCTGATCGGCACGTTCGCCCATCGAGTGCTTGAGCACCTCATGCAGCAGCATCCGATCCGGCGGACCAAGGACGACGCTCGCCGGATCGCGCGGGCTCTGTGGCCTGAGATGTCAGGTGGCCAGGACTATCTCGATCTGGAGCTCGACGACGAGCAGGCCAAGGAGTTCCGTTGGCGGGCTTGGAGGGCGATCGAGGGCCTGTGGCACCTGGAGGACCCCACCGGCGTGGACGTGCGGGCCACCGAGCAGCAAGTATCAGTGACGCTTGACGGCGTGCCGTTCCGTGGCGTGGTGGACCGCGTCGAATCCGAGCCGGACGGTCTCGTGATCAGCGACTACAAGTCGGGCCGGGCGCCCACGGCTCGCTACGCGCCTAGCCGGCTCCAGCAGGTTCTGCTCTACGCGTCAGCCATAGCTGAGGAAACGGGCGAACAGCCGGTGAGGGCGCAACTGCTGTATCTCGGCCAGAAGATCGTGGCCACGACCGTGACTCCCGTAGAGCTTGAGGGCGCCGTCGAGCAGTTGAAGTCCACATGGGGAGCCATCGGCGATGCCTGCCGCGTGGATGACTTCTCGGCCCGGCCCGGGCCGCTGTGCGGCTACTGCCCGTATGTCGAGCGTTGCCCCGAAGGTCAGGCTGAGAATCGGCGGCGATCGGAGCTGCGAGCAGCCGAGGACGAGTACCTAGTAAGGCTGGCCGGCTAGCCGGAGCGGCGCTTCCAGATCTTCCAGAGCAGCCGGAGGACCACCAGGCCCACCGCTGCACCCAGTACCGTTGAGATCCCCACCGAGTACAGCAGCCTCTCGCTCCAGGCGCTGGGTGGTTCAGGTGCAGTTTCGGGACTCGGGGTCGGAGGGGGCTCGCCGTGACTGGATCGCGGCGGGTCGGCAACAGGGTCGAGGAGGGTGTCGACGACCGAGGACCCGTTCCCGTTGGGCCGGTAGCGGGGTTGGTCGCGCTGGGGGTCATAGACCATTGCGATCCTCCGGACCTGGTGTGCCGACGACTAGATCGTAGAGGAGATCGAACTCGGCGCACGCCTCGGCTGCGCCTCGACGGGGTGGGAGGGAATGTATGGGACGTGAGCGAGCGGCGGCCTCTGCCACAGCAGCCCGCAAGCGGACCGGAGGCAGAACCAGCTGCCCGTGGTCGGCGATGAGCTGCTCGTTCCAGTAGCGGGAATCCCGAGTACGAGCGAGACGGTTGACGGCTACTCCCGCAACTCGGAGGCCTGAGGGCTTCCTGGCCGCGACACGTTCGATGGTCCGCATGATCTCGCTCACGCCGTCGGAGGCCCACGCGCTCGGCTCGGTGACCACCAAGGCTGCGTCTGCGGCGAACAGGGCGTTGATGGTCAGGAGCCCGAGCGACGGCGGACAGTCGATCAGCACGAGGCTCTGGCTTCCCGACAGCGCCACCCGGAGGCGGTCCTGGGCACCGACAGGGTCGGAGAGCAGCTGCCGCTCCCGGCCCGCGAGCGCTGGAGTGGATGCCACCACCATCGGAGGCAGGCCCTTGTCGTCGGGCCATCCCGACGGAAGGGCCAGGTTGGCAACGACCCCCGGCCGGTCGGACGCCAGGGCCTCGTCCACGTTGGTGGCAGGCGCCCACAGCCCGAGCCCGGTGGTTGCGTTCCCCTGAGGATCGAGGTCGACCACCAGGCTCGGAATCCGTCGCGCCCAGGCAGCCGACGCCAGTCCGAGCGCCGTGGTCGTCTTGCCGACTCCGCCCTTCTGGTTCACCAGAGCGATCGTTGCCACGCCTGCACGGTAGCCAAGCGAGATGATGCCCCGCACAAGATCGCGCCGAAGCTCCGCTTGACGGAGCACACTCTCTGCATGGCCGCACGCAGTCGTTTTCCTCAGGCGCTCACGCGGGTGGCCACGCGCTGGGCACGCGACCTGCTGGCGGTGCGCAGCGCTTTCGCTGCGCTGGTGATGGCTACCCTCGCCAGCCTCGTTGCCGGTCTGATCCTTGCCTCCATCACCGGCACTCTCGAGGAGTTGCCGGGTTTGCTGCTGCTGGTGCCGGCGGCCATCGCGGTGAAGGGCAACATCTTCGGGGCGTTGGGCAGCCGGCTCGGCACCGCCATCCACGCGGGCATATTCCGGCTGTCGCGCCGGCGGGACTCGGTGATGGCGCAGAACGCGGTCGCTTCTGTGGCGTTGAGCCTCGCGTTGGGTGTGGTGCTGGCGATTATGGCGAAGGGTGCTGCGCTGGCCTTCAACATCTCCCCGACGATGAGCCTCTCGGACTTCGTGGTGATC
The DNA here is from genome assembly GCA_009840695.1 of Acidimicrobiaceae bacterium. The sequence continues at coordinate 261 of VXNG01000018.1, read as the reverse complement.
TCGGCGCTGGGATGTCTGATCGCCGCTTTCGTCGTGCTGGCGATCACTCTGGCGACCACGGCCGGCGCAGTGCGCTTCGGCTGGGACCTGGACAACGTGGTCGCGCCGATGGTTACGGTCGCCGGCGATGTGATCACCCTGCCGTCGCTGGTGGTGGCGGCCGAGCTCGCGGGGTTCGACATTCTCACACCGTCGATGGCATGGGTGCTGGGGGTCCTGGCCGCGTTGTCGGTGGCGTGGGGGCTGCGGAGCAGGCTGCTG
>VXNG01000212.1 GCA_009840695.1 Acidimicrobiaceae bacterium | reverse complement strand
TCGCGTTCGCGTTGAGCTTTTCCAGCACGGTCTTCGTCGTGAAGGTGCTGGAGGAAAAGGGGGCGACGGCTTCGCTGGCCGGGCGGATCGCGGTGGGCATCCTCATCGTGCAGGATCTGGCCGCGGTCGCCTTCCTCGCGGCTTCGGCGAACGCAAGGCCAAGCCCCTGGGCGCTTCTGCTTCTGTTGCTGATTCCGGCCCGGCTGTTGCTGACGTTTGTCCTCGACCGGGTGGGCCATGGCGAACTCCTTGTCCTCTACTCGCTGCTGCTCGCCTTGGGCGGCGCGGAGTTGTTCGAGCTCGTCGGGTTGAAGGGGGATCTGGGCGCGCTCGTCCTCGGCGTTCTACTCGCCCGCCACCACAAGGCCGAGGAGGTGGCAGGAACCATGTTCGGCTTCAAGAACCTGTTTCTGCTCGGCTTCTTCCTATCCATTGGCCTCTCGGGACCGCTCACGCCGGAAACGTTCCTCGTCGGCGCGGCCATCACGCCCTTCGTTCTTGCGAAGTCGGCGCTGTTCTTCCGGCTGCTCACGAGATTCAAGCTGCGAGCGCGAACCTCTTTGCGCGCTTCCCTGACCCTGGCCAACTACAGCGAATTCGGTCTCATCGTCGCGGCCCTCGGGGTTGCCAACGGCTGGCTCGACGCGCACTGGCTGATCGTACTTGCGACCGCCCTTTCGCTCTCCTGCGCCGTTGCGGCCGTGCTCAACGCCGCCGCCCACCGGATCTACCAACGGTACGAAGGGGCGTGGACGCGCTTCGAGCGGTCCGAGCGCCTGGCCGATGAACGGCCTTTCGACATCGGCGGCGCGAGGATCGCCATCATCGGCATGGGCCGCATCGGCACCGCGGCCTACGACCATATGCACCGCATCCACGGTGGGAGCGTGGTCGGGGTGGACTCCGATCCCCACAAGGTGCGGCACCACCTGTCGGAGGGCCGCAACGTGCTTCTGGGCGATGCCCGCGACGGGGACTTCTGGGACCGCGTGGAAAGCGCGCATGCGCTCGATGTCGTCATGCTGGCACTGCCCAATCGCACCGCCAAGCTGGCCGTTCTGGATCGCATGAGCGCTTCCGCCTTCGAGGGCCGGGTCGCCGCCGCCGTCAGGTTTCCGGATGAAGTCGAAGGAATGCGCGAGGCCGGGGCCTCGATCGTGTTCGATCTCTCGACCCAAGCTGGTGCGGGATTCGCCAAGACAGTCACCGCGAGGATCGACCCTCTCGGGCACGCCGGGGCGGATGCCGTCCGCCACCAAGCCTGAAATCGGTTTGTCCGCGCCCGCTGCTTGACGAGGACGGGGTGCGGGTCTACCGCACGCATATTCACACGAATCGCGAGCGGGCCTCGCTTCCGGCTCGAAACTTGCGCTGCCTTTCCGGGCTTGTGCAGCGGGACTCGCGGCAATATCGACTATGTTCGGAAATGAGGATAGCTGTCGTCGGAACCGGCATCTCGGGTCTCGGAGCGGCGTGGCTGCTCGCCCCGAGACACGATGTGCATGTGTTCGAGCGCGAGTCACGGGTCGGTGGCCACACCCATACCCATCGGGTTGACGGACCCCACGGGTCTGTCGCGCTCGATTCCGGATTCATCGTCTACAACGAGGAGACCTATCCGCTCCTGACGAAACTGCTTGCGGCGCTCGGCGTGCGCTCCCAACCGATCGACATGTCGTTCTCGTTCGAATGCGAGCGCTGCCGTTTGGTATACAGCGGGCTGGGGTTGGGAGGCGTCTTGGCCGACCCGCGCAATGCCGTTCGACCGGGGTTTCTCAAGTTCTTGGCATCGATCCAGCGGTTCCACGCCGCCGGGCGGCGCAGCGGCGCCACCAGGGACGCGCCGACATTGCGCGATTTCGTCGCAAAGGCCGGTTCGGAGGTGCTGGGGCGTCACTACGCATACCCCCTGGCTTCGGCGCTGTGGTCGACGGGGATTCCCTCGGTCGAACGGTTTCCGGCCGACATGTTCGTGGACTTCTTCCGTAGGCACCGACTCTTCCAGTTGCGAGGGCGGCTCCAGTGGCTTTCGATCCCCGGGGGAAGCAGCACGTACGTCCGAGCGATGCTGGGTCGGCTCGAAGAACGTGTCCATACCGGCTTCCCGGTCCGTTCGGTGGTTCGCCGGGAGGCCTCCTGCCGCCTGCATTTTGCGGACGGTACCAGCCAGGAGTTCGACCGGGTCATTCTGGCCACGCACGCCGACGAGGCGCTCGCCATCCTGCAGAAACCCTCCGACGCCGAACGGGAGCTGCTCGGCGCATGGCGGTACGCGACGAACGAAACCTGGGTCCATTCCGATCCCGCGTTCCTACCCTCACGGGCAGCGGCGTACGCCTCGTGGAACTACCATGTCAGCGACTGCCGAAATCCCTCGCCCGTCACGACCATGACCTACAACCTCAACCGTCTTCAGCGCCTCGACCCTGCAACCCCCCGTCTCGTCACCCTGAATCCGTCCCGGCCCCCGAACCGCGTCCACGATCGCGTCACCTATACCCATCCGGTCTACACGGTGGCGTCGGCGGCCACCCGGTCGTCCATTTCCGCACTCAACGGCGAGCGCGGCACTTACTTCTGCGGCGCGTACCTCGGCTTCGGCTTCCACGAGGACGGCTTCCAGTCAGCGGTCGAGGCCGCCGAACAACTCGGCGCGACCCTCGAATGAGCGCTCGGCTTCGCTCCGGCCTCTACTTGGGCACGGTCCGGCACCGGCGCCGCGCGCCCCGCGAGAACTCGTTCCGCTACGGGGTCTACCAGCTGCTCTTGGACCTCTCCGAACTCGCGGCGCTTGATCGCGAGATCGGATTCTTCGGCTACAACCGGGCCGGACTCATCTCGTTTCACGACCGGGACCACATGGGAGGCAAAGGCGAACCGGTGCGCGACAAGCTGGCTCGCTGGCTATGTGCGCAGGGACGCGATCTGGGCGACTCAAGAGTCATGCTGCTCACGAACCCGCGCGTCCTCGGCTACGTCTTCAACCCGGTGTCGTACTTCTTCTGTCTGGACGATGCGGGCGGGCTCCGCTTCACGGTCGCGGAGGTCTTCAACACCTTCGGCGAGGCCTACTGCTACCTGCTCGACGGGAGCGAGCCGATCGGGGGGCGGGCAGTCCGTTCGCGAGTGGACAAGCGGTTCCACGTCTCGCCGTTCATGCGGATCGACGGGGTCCGCTACGAGTGGGTCGTGACACCGCCCGGCGACCGTCTCACCATCCACATCGACGAGTTCGAGGGGGACAAAAAATACTTCGACGCGACGCTGAACCTGGTGCGCCGTCCCCTCACCGCAGCAACGCTCGCCCGCGCGATGCTCCGCTACCCGCACCTGACGGCGCGGACGATCCTCCTGATCCATTGGCAGGCCGTGAAGCTGTGGGCCAAGCGGGTGCCGTTCTTTCGCAAGCCCGAGCCGCCGGACAATGGGCTTGCGGGTTGGCAGCCGAGTGGGAGGGAGAGACGATGAGCGGTGGGCCGGCCCGGGTAGCGGGCTTCGGGGGACTGGCTCCCGGAATGCTTGACCGCTTGGGGCGCGCGGTCATTCTCGGTTCGCTACGGCGGCTCAAGAAGGGCTGCCTGCGTGTCCG
>VXNG01000117.1 GCA_009840695.1 Acidimicrobiaceae bacterium | reverse complement strand
CGCCCGGCCCCCGGCGGCCCCGGCCGCCCCCACCGGGTCGGCGCACCCCACCACCACCTCGTCGAGCACGCCGGCGTCGAGCCCGGCCCGCTCCAGCACCTCACGGCCCACCACGCCGGCCAACTCCACCGGGTTCCACCCGGCCAGCTCTCCGTCCACGGGCCGCACCGCGGTCCGGGCCACAGCCGGCACCGCCACGATCGGGGTCGCACCCACGGCACCCACGGCGTCAATGTCTACTCTCAACTGGACTCCGCCGGGCAACGGCCGGCCGTGCAGGCCTGCTGGGGTGCCCGCGTTCAGAGATGCCGCCTCCGGTCACGACACCTCGCTCGGGATGCTCAACTGACCTGCCGGCAGCTGTCTGCCAGCCTCCTCCGGCAAGGTGTTCACCCGGTGGGCCGGTCTTGACACCTAGAGGCGGGCAGGATCGGCGCGACGGAGCGTGCAGGCAACCGTGTCTACACTCGCACCGACCAGCCGCTGGACGCTGAGACGCGCAACTGGGAGGTCACCGTGAGCAAGCGCACAGCCGACATCGTCATCCGGGTGCTGACCGGGCTCACCGTGCTCGGCCTGGCGCTGGCTGCTGCGCTGTATGACCCGTGGAGCGGCGACGAGGCCCTCTGGATCGTCTACGGCGATGGTGTCAGCGTCAAGCCCGACTCGGCCAGGGTGCTCGATGTCGCCGCGATGATCCTGCGAGCTGGCCTCGGGATGATGATCTTCGTCCACGGCTACAACAAGGCGTTCCGGGGCGGCAAGCTCGCCGGCACCGGCCGCTGGTTCCAGTCGATGGGGATGCGCCCGGGGAAGGTCCACGCCACCCTGGCCGCCGGCACCGAGATGGGTGTGGGCGTGCTGCTCGTCCTCGGCCTCCTCACCCAGCTGGCCGCAGCCGGGCTCATCGCGCTGATGGTGGTGGCCTTCTGGACCGTCCACCGCGACAAGGGCTTCATGATCACCGGCGAGGGCTGGGAGTACGTGGCCCTGATCGCGGTCATGAGCCTGGTGTGCGCCACGCTCGGCCCGGGCCGCATATCCGTCGACGCGGAACTTGAGATCATCCACCGGCTCGACGGCTGGACCGGCATGTCGATCGCCCTGCTGCTCGGCATCGGCGCCGGCGCGGCCCAGCTCCTGCTCTTCTTCCGCCCCCCGAAACCCGACCCCGCCGCTGACGCCTAGATCCTCGGGCGGGTCCGGGGGCGCAGCCAGGGCCGGCTGACCCGGCCGGCGGCCAGGTCGGCGCTGGCGTGGCCGAAGATGGCGCCCATCACCAGCAGCCCGCCGGCCACCGTCACCAGCGGCGGCGCCTCGGACAGCACGATCCAGGCCAGCAGGATCGAGAACGGCGTCTCGCTGGACGCCAGCAGCCCCGCCTCCGCCGCCGGGATCAGCCGCACGCCCTCTGTCCACAGCACCAGCGACACCGCGAACACCGCCCCGAAGAACACCATCAGCGGCATCTGGTCGCCGTCCACCCCCAGCGGGTCGGCCACCACCAGCGCCACCAGGAACAGCAGCACTCCGGCCGAGCCCAGCGCCAGCACCGCGTCGGCCCCCTCGAAGCGGCGGATCAGCACGATCAGCAGGGCCAGCGTGATGGCCAGCACCACGGCCCGCAGGTTGCCGTCGAGGTCGCCGGGTCCGAGGTTGCCGGCCACCGTGAGGGTCACACCGCCCAGCGCGACCACGGCCGCCACCACCGTCGAGCGTCGCAGCCGCTCCCCCAGGATCAGCCATGCCAGCCCGGCGGCCAGGAACGGCACGGTGGCCCAGATCACGGTGACGTTGGCGACTTCGGTCCGCTGGAGCGCGTCGATGTACAGGATCATCGACATGGCGGACAGCCCGGCCAGCAGAAGCCCCTGGGGACCGAGGGTGGCGCTCCAGCGCAGCCCGTCCTGCGAGCCGCCGATGCGGCTCCGCAGCCACACGTAGACCAGCACGATGCTGCCGCCCAGCCCGCTCCGCCAGCTGGCGATCTGCCAGACGTCGGCCTCGATGCTGCGGGAGATGGCTCCGGTGGCGCCGAACCCCAGCCCCGACAGCAGCATCATCGCCGCGCCCAGCCGCCGGGCCAGCGGTGATGGCACTCGCGGGTCTGGAGCCCCCTGGTCGGCGGTCAACTCAAGGTCAACTCAGGGGTGGACTGCTAACCGGCCGTAGCTGCGGCAGGCTCGTAGCCGACCTGGCAGAAGCCGTGGTTGCAGTAGCCGTACGGGTTCCGGGCCAGGTACTGCTGGTGGTACTCCTCGGCGTAGTAGAAGGGTCCGGCGTCGACGATCTCGGTGGTGATCTCGCCGAATCCCTCGGCGGTGAGCGATGCCTGGTACCGGTCCCTCGACGCCACCGCAGCCTCCCGCTGGGCCTCGGAGTACACGTAGATCCCGCTGCGGTACTGGGTGCCGACGTCGTTGCCCTGGCGCATGCCCTGGGTGGGGTCGTGCATCTCCCAGAACACCTTCAGCAGCTGCTCGTAGGGCGCCGCCGCCGGGTCGTGCACCACCAGCACCACCTCGTTGTGGCCGGTGCGCCCGGTGCACACTTCCTGGTAGGTGGGGTTGGGGGTGGTGCCCCCCGAGTAGCCGACTGCGGTGGTGTGCACGCCCGACATCTGCCAGTAGAACCGCTCGGCCCCCCAGAAGCACCCCATCCCGAACATGGCCCGCTCGTAGCCGTCGGGGAACGGCGGCTCCAGCGGGGTTCCGAGCACCAGGTGCCCGTAGGCCTGCACCTCCATGGCCTCGGCCCGTCCGGGCAGGGCGTCGGCCGCGGCCGGCATCCGAGTCTTGTCGCGTCGCAGCAGCATGTCGCGACTGTATCGCCGGCTGCTGCCCGAGGTTTCAGCCACAGGGCCGGGCCAGCCGAACACCGCCACGGCTACCCTCTGCGCAATGCTCGACACGCTGATCACCGGGGGCACGCTGGTCGACGGCACCGGCGCCCCAGCCCGGCTGGCCGACATCGGCATTTCCGACGGCCGGATCGTGGCCGTGGTCGATCCCGGCGCCCTGGCCGACGCCACCGAGACCGTCGACGCCGACGGCCTGGTCGTGTGCCCCGGCTTCATCGACCCCCACACCCACTACGACGCCCAGATCTTCTGGGACCCGAGGGCCACCCCGTCCAACCTGTTCGGCGTCACGTCGGTGGTCGGCGGCAACTGCGGCTTCTCGCTGGCCCCGCTCAGCCACCCGTCCGACGGCGAGTACCTCAAGCGCATGATGGTGAAGGTGGAGGGCATGGAGCTGGCCGCCCTCGAACAGGGCGTGCCCTGGGACTGGGAGAGCTTCGCCGACTACCTGCGGGCCGTCGAGAACCGGGGCATCGGCGTGAACGCCGGGTTCATGGTGGGACACTGCGCGCTGCGCCGGGCCGTGATGCGCGACGACGCCGTCGGCCACGAGGCCAACGACGACCAGATCGCCCTGATGCGGGCCCTGCTGGCCGAGTCGCTGGCCGCGGGCGGGCTGGGCTTCTCCACCGGCCGCAGCTACACCCACAACGACTGGGACGGCCAGCCGGTGCCGAGCCGCTGGGCCTCCGAGGAGGAGGTGCTGGAGCTGTGCCGGGAGACGGCCACCCAC
>VXNG01000199.1 GCA_009840695.1 Acidimicrobiaceae bacterium | reverse complement strand
TCGGGCATCTCGTAGGCCAGCGCCATGTAGGTGCCCCACAACGCCGGGTCGACCGGCTCAGCCGGCAGGCCGTCATGGTCGTAGAGGACCGCGTTGTCGTAGTCGGTCTCAGCCGTGGCGATGCCGTTGCTCTCGACGATGTCGCTGATCGGGTTGCCCCGGACTCCGTGTATCCATGTCGCCCCCAGTTCCACGGGAATGCCGTCGCCGATGCTGGAGGTCCAGATGCGCCCGCCGACCCGGTCCCGGGCCTCCAGCAGCACGACGTTGTGGAACCCCCGGATCTGGAGCTCGTCGGCCGCAGCCAGCGCCGCGGCCCCGGCGCCGACGATGACGATCCGCTCGTCGGTCGCAGCCGGAGCGTCCGCGGGCGGCGGGTCCGCTGCCGGCACGTCGCCGCCGCGGTCTCCGTCGTCGCCATCGCCGCAGGCCGCCAGCAGGGGCACGGCTGCGCCTAGACCGACAGTGGCGAGCCCGCCCTTGACGAACCTCCGGCGATCCAACGCGAACGGGGTTACGCCGGTCCCCGCTGGGGAATTGGAAGCCGTCAGCACCCAATCGGGAACCCTGGGCTGCCAATTCGGCCGACTGACTCGCAACCCTCGCCCTCCCTGGGGAATTGGCAGCAGAATGCACGCTATCCGTGCACAACGCTGCCAATTCGGCCGACTCGTCCTAGTCGTCTATCTCGGGTATCTGTAGCGAGAAGGCTGCGCCTCCCAGCGGTGACTCCCGCACCGTCGCCGTTCCGCCGTGAGCCTCGGCCACCTGGCGCACGATGGCCAGCCCGAGGCCCGATCCAGGTTGGTCGCGGTCGGCTTCCAGGCGGTGGAACCGCTCGAAGACCCGCTCCTGATCGGCCTCGGCTACCCCCGGGCCGGCATCATGCACGATCACCGAGCCGCCATCCACCACCACCTCGACCGGCCCGTCGGCGCTGAACTTCACTGCGTTGTCCACCAGGTTGCGAACCGCTCGGGCCAACGACTCGGGGCGACCCTCGACAGCAACGCCACGATCCACCCGCACCACGATGTCACGCCCGCTGCGGCGCCGGGCCCGCTCCACCACCGGCTCCACCACCCCGGCCATATCGATCAGCTGTAGCTCCTCGTCGGTCTGGACATCGGCAGTCAGGTCCACGAGCTCGGTCACGAGGTTGGTGAGGTCGCCCAACTCGGCGTCCACATCGTCGAGCACTGCGGCCCGCTCGGCGGCGGGCAGTTCGTCGGAGCGCCGCATCAGGTCGACGTTGGTGCGCAGGCTGGTGAGCGGGGTGCGCAGTTCGTGGCTGGCGTCCATCACGAGCCGGTGCTGCTGGCGGCGGCTGGCGGACAGGGCTGCGAGCATTGTCCGGAAGCTGCGGGCCAGGCGTCCCACCTCGCCCGCCTCCGAGCCCTCCACCGGCAGGTCCACATCACCGGTCTCTGCGACCTGCTCGGCCGTCTCCGTCAGCCTGACGATGGGGCGCACCGCCCGTCCGGCCAGGAACCAGGCTCCCGCCGCGGCCACGGCCACGGCGAGCGAGCCGAACAGCAGCACCTGCCGGCGGAGGTCCTCGATCGCGTTCTCCACCTCGTGCAGGGGGCGGGCGACCTGGACGAACACTCCGTCGGCGGCGGGCACGGTCATGAGTCGCAGGCTGCGGCCTCCGACGCTGATGGTCTCCATCACGGGACCGCGCCGCCGGGCCCTCTCCAGGCGGTCGACGTCGGGGACGGTTCCGATGTCGTCGTCGAGGGCGGCGATGACATGGCCCCGGATCACGCCGTCGGCGCCGGTGTCGAGGTCGGTGACGATCACGCGGGCGTATGCGTCCAGCGACACCAGCGAGCCGAGCGGATCGGCCCGCAGCAGCGACCCGATCCCCGTCGGGCGCCTACCCAGAATGTCTGACCAGAAGTCGCCTCGGGGCTCGGCGAACACCAGCGCCGCCCTCTCGAGAAGATCGTGGTCGACTTCCTCCGTCAGCTCCGCTCTCGCCGAGCGCACCGCGGACCATCCCACCGCGGCCACCGCCACCGTCACCACCGCGGCCACCAACAGCGCGACCCGAACCCGAAGCGTCACTGATCGGCCCCGCCCGAGCTCACTGATCGATCCTGGCCACGTATCCAATCCCGCGCACGGTGTGGATGATCCTGGATCCGCCCCTGGCTTCGGTCTTGCGGCGCAGGTAACCGACGTACACATCGAGAGTCTTGGACTCGGTGTCGAGGGCTCCGGCCCACACGTGCTCATAGATGTCGCCGCGGCTCAGGACGACGCCGGCATTGCGCACCAGCAGTTCGAGCAGGTCGAACTCCCTCACTGACATGTCGATAGGCCGGCCGCGCCGGGCCACCAGGCGGCCCTCGACGTCGATATCGAGATCGCCGAGGCTGAGGACGCCGTCACCACGCGACGCAGCCGTGTTCGGGGCTCTCCGGCCGGCTCGCTCGCCACCGTCGGCCGCGGCCCGCAGCCGGGCTCGCACCCGGGCCAGCAACTCCTCGATGGCGAAGGGCTTGACGAGGTAGTCGTCGGCGCCGGCGTCGAGTCCCGCCACCCGGTCGTCCACCTCGTGTCGAGCAGTGAGCATGAGGATCTGGGTGTCGCAGCCCTTCTGGCGCAGCATCCGGCACACGCTGAGGCCGTCCGCGTTGGGCATCGACACGTCCAGCACCAGCAGGTCGGGCTGGTGGACATCGTGAGCCTTGAGCGCGGCGGCACCGTCGGGCACCGCCACCACCTCGTATCCCTCCAGCCGCAGGTACCGGTTCAGGGAGTCGCGCACCCGCCGGTCGTCCTCCGCGATCAGGATGGTGGCCGCGGCCGCCTCTGGGGACTCCACCGTCCCATTGTGGCCCTCGAAGGTGAACATCAGGTTAGAACTTCGCCCGGCTCGGCTTCGGGGTGCACGTAGACGGCTAGGGTCGCCTGGTGCGCATTCTCGTCACCAACGACGACGGCATCGACTCCATCGGGCTGCATGTGCTGGCCCGGGCCATGACCGATATCGCCGATGTGGTGGTGGTCGCCCCGGACAAGGAGTACTCCGGGTACGGCGCGGCCTTCGGGCCGCTGCACTTGATCCAGCCGGAGGTGCACCGTTCACGGATCGACGGGGTGGACGAGGTGTGGTCGGTCACGGGGCCGCCCGCGCTGTGCGTGATGTTCGGTCGCCTGGACCTGTTCGACCGCTACGACCTCGTGGTGGCCGGCATCAACCCCGGCGCCAACGTGGGCCGCTCGGTGTACCACTCGGGCACGGTCGGGGCCTGCCTGACGGCCCGCAACGGAGGGGTGAGCGGCGTGGCCGTGAGCCAGACGGTGGAGTCCTTCGGGGTGGAGGGCCAGGGCTGGGAGGAGATGCTGGCCGATCAGCACTGGGGCACGGCCGCCACGGTGGCGGCCGCCGCCGTGGAGGGACTGGCGGCCGCCCTGCCACCGGAGCCGGTGGTGCTCAACATCAACGTCCCCGACCGGGAACTTCACGAGATCAAGGGCTGGAAGCGCACCGACGTCGGCATCGAGCCGCCCCGCTCGATGGCCACCGCACACCTTGAGCCCAGGCCGGGCCACACCGACGCGTTCCGGGTGAAGATGGACTGGGGCGAGGCCATCGA
>VXNG01000215.1 GCA_009840695.1 Acidimicrobiaceae bacterium | reverse complement strand
CCTCCGGCCCGGGAGCGTCCATGCCCGTGGCGCCCAGAATCTGCCGGGCACGGCTCCGCAGCGAATGGTCTCGCAGCGCGCAGCGCCGCATGGCGATGCTCAACAGCTCTCGCTCATGGGCGGAGGCACGCGCCACGGCCGGGCCGGCCAGCAGGTCGTGCAACTGCTCGCCGAGGCACTCCTTCAGGTCGGCATCGGGGTCGGGGACGCTGACCAGGACGCCGGCCGCGGCCAGCGCGGCCAGCGCCGCCGCCCGCTGCCGGGCGCTCCGGTGGAATGTCGCCCGATCCTCCAAGTGGTGCAGGGAACGCAGCTCGTCCAGGGCGTCTCCGCCGATCCGGTGGCTGAAGACCCCGCGCCCGGCGGAGGGAAGCTGCGAGCGCAGCGTCGCCGATTCGGGCTCGTGAGCCGCCGACCAGCCGATGGGGTTCACGGTCTCCGCATCGAAGGCTTGAACCGAAAGCCGGGGACTCAACTCGTCCAGCACCGCCACAGCCGGGCGCGACTGGGAGACCGGCCCGCTCGCGACGGAGCGAGCCGCTGCAGGCGAGTCGACGAGCAGGATGTCCACATGGTGGTCGCCGCGGGGAGAGGCCACCCTGGCCGACGCCGCCAGCACGGCCGACGCGACCCTCCCGGAGGCAGTTATCTCGGCCCCGAGCGGGTAGCGGGCCAAGCGGGGGACGTAGCGGCGGCTCCTGGCCTGCAGGCCCAGCCAGATCTTCAGGCGCTTGCGAACCCGTCGCAGTTTCCAGCGGACGTTACAGACGCGCCACCAGACGGCCCGGACGATCATCGCTATGAACCGGCCCGCATCCTTTGGGCTGCGGATTCGCAGCGCGGTGCCGAACACGGTCACCAGGTGCCGCCGGAGCCGGGTCCAGACTCTCAGCAGGGTCTTGACCGGCCCCTGCAGCCGGGCCGCCAGCCGGCTCTGGGGTTGGGGTTCCTGGATGACCCGGAGGGAGTCCACATCCAACTCGACGACATCTCCGACATCGGATATGGCCAGGGTGCCGCGCCGAGCCCGATGGAGTGCCCAGGCCCTGGTGATGGTGACCCGGTGTCCCGAGGCAAGGTCGGACTGGCCCGAGGCGGCCTCTCCGAGCTGCTGGCGCAACCGCCCGATCATCCTGGTCGTCACTTCGGCGCCGGCAGGAACCGTGACGAAGAACGCGGCTGCCCGGTGGGCGCCAGCCGCACCCCCGGCCGCCCCGACCTCTACCCGCGGGTCTGGGTCGAGCAGCCGATGGAGCCTCTCGAAGCGCTCCGCGGGACGCTCCTCGACCCAGACGAACAGGTCGTGCACGTCGCTGGCCAGGACCTGCTCGACGGTCGCCAGGATGACGTCGGGCTCAGCATCGCCGGGATCCACCACGACGACCATCTGCGGGACCGTGAACGACCGCCCCGGCGCGGCTGAGCGAAGCCTCCGGTCGGGGATGAGGTGTGACACCTTGTCGCGCTGCTGCTCCAGGCTGACGGTCTCGCTCTCGGTGAGCACCGCCCCCGGACCTTGGTGCCAGCACAGGGCGCTGCGCTCAGGGACCAGCACCGCTCCGAGGGCGTAGGCCCGCCACCCGAGCTCGGTGTCCTCGGCCCCCCACTGAGTGAACGACTCGTCGAACATTCCCGCCGCGGCGAAGAACGCGGCGGAGATGCCGAAGTTCCCGCTGGTGACGACCCTGAATATGTCGTCGGAGTCGTCTGTGAGGTCGTTGGTGCTGGCCATCCGGCGCTCGATCCATTCGGGGTGTTGCACCGGCCGCTTTGCGAGGAGTTCCTCGAGCGAGCCCGACCGGCCCCTGACCGCGCCGGCGTCGATGCCCTCGAAGTCGACATGCCGGCGGAACCCCAGCGTCACGAGATCGCAGGCCGCGTGGTGCCAGCGGGCGTGAGCGGCCAGCCATCCGGCTTCGGGCACCATGTCGCAGTCGAGGAAGACGAGGATGTCCCCGGTCGCGGCTCGTGCCCCGTTGTTCCGGGCTCGAGCGGCCCCGAATCCCAGGTCCTCCTGGTGGATCACCCGCACCTGCAACGGCGTCGGCTGGTCCAGCTCCAGCGGGGGATCCGAGCCGTCGTCCACCACGACCACCTCGAAGAGCTCCCGCGGATAGGTCTGACCCTCCAGTCCGGCGAGCGTGAGGGCCAGCGCCTCCGGCGCCTCGAAGTAGGGGATCACCACTGTGACGGCCATGTCGGGCTCGAAGAACTCGACCGGCGCGATGGGCAGGGAGCGCCAGTCGTTTCCGCGCACTCCTGCGGGAGGCGGAGCGGTCATCCGTCCGCGCCCGGCGACTCTCTGCGGGGGGCGGCTGCGGCCAATCGATCCGCAGCAGGGGCGGGCCTGAGAGAGGCGGCCATCAGCAGCACCCAGCTGTAGGAGAACCATAAGACGAAGCTCTCCGTGAGGTTCTCCACGATCAGGAAGGCTACGAGGGCGGCACCGAACCATGTGTCGGGGCCGGGTCGCCGCCATAGGGCCGAGCCGGCGTTGCCCGCGGCCAGCAGGACGATCACCGTGAACGGCACCGCACCCAGCAGTCCCAGCCCCAGGCCTACCTCGACGAGGCTGTTGTGGGCGCTGCCCCGGCGCAGGAGCACGTGCTGGGTCAACTCCTCGATGTCCCAGAAGGTGAAGAAGCCGTGCCCGAGCAACGGACGCTGCACGATCCGGTCCCACACCAGGCCCCACATCTCGCGTCGCTGGCCGAACGTGGGCACGTCCCACTGCACGGCTACCGCTACGACCGTGACCGAAGTGGCCAGGGCCGCTGCCGCGGCTGTGGCTGTCCTGGCCGCAGCAGGGCCGTAGCGTCGGTGGAGCTGCCGGTGAGACCCCACCACCGTCGCGGCCGCGGTCGCAACCGCCAGCGAGATCCACGCAGTGCGACTACCAGCACCGGCGAGCGTCGCCATGGCCGCGGCGACACCGCAGGCCGCGGCGAGTCGTCGCCAACCTCCCGACGCCAGCAAGTAACGGACACCGACCAGGACTCCGACCGCGGCCAGCGGCGCGAGCGAGTTGCGGTTGGTGTAGACGCCCTTCCAGCTGCCGTCAGGATGGAGTCCCAGGTCGGGGCGCAACCACACCAGCAGGAGGCTGGCCGCCACCGCGGCGCCCGCGACCGCGGCCACCACCGCGGCCACCTCATTGTGGTCGAAGCTGGCTATCGCCCACGCCAGCAGGGCCATGCCCACATAGACGGAAGAGCGCCAGGCGGTGGCCGTGGGATCCACGCTCCACAGCGTGGACGCCAGCGCGGCCAACGCGAACCAGCCCACCGCCACCGCCGCAACCCGAGAGGAACGAGCTTGCTGCCGGCCTGAAGCCCCCAGCACCCGGCGCGCGGCCAGCGCCGCACCGCATATGGCGGCCGCGGCCAGCGCGGGCCAGACCGCGTGGTCCTCCCACCGGCCGGTGCGGTCCAGCACACTCTTGGAGAACAGCAGAAGCGGGCCGTTGGTGAACACGAGCAGGGCTCCGGCGGCGACCGCCGCGGCCCCCCAGTGAAACAAGCCGCAGTGAATTGAGCCCCATCGAGATGGGGTGGCACGCTCGGCGGTTTCCGGTGGCGTTGCCCGACGAGACGGAGCGGTCCGCCGGCCGGACTCAGACGACGCCG
>VXNG01000256.1 GCA_009840695.1 Acidimicrobiaceae bacterium | reverse complement strand
AGAAGTCGGGCATCAGCCGGGGGTGGGGGTAGCCCGACAGCCCGTTGCCGCCCACTTCCATCCGGAAGTTGTCGAGCTCCTGCTCGGTGAGGCGGCCCTCCAGGTAGGCCCGGGCGTACACGCCGGGGGCGGCGTGGCCCTGGAAGTAGATGTGGTCGCCGACCAGGCCGTCGTCCTTGCCCTTGAAGAAGTGGTTGAAGCCCACCTCGTACAGCGAGGCCGACGAGGCGAACGTGGACAGGTGGCCGCCGATCCCGTCAGCCGTCTTGTTGGCCCGGATGACCATGGCCGCCGCGTTCCAGCGGATGAAGCGGCGGATGCGCCGCTCGACCTGCTCGTTGCCGGGGAAGAAGGGCTGCTCGGAGGCGGGGATGGTGTTGATGTAGGGCGTGGACGTGGTCGGCGGCACCCCCACCCGCTGCTCGTTGGAGCGTTCCAGGAGCTTGGCCACGATGTAGCGGGCCCGCTCCCGGCCGCCGGCCGCGATGATGGCGTCGAGCGAGTCGATCCATTCCTGGGTCTCGGCTGGGTCGATGTCCGGAAGTTGGCGCAGGAAGTTGTCGGCCACTGTCATTAAGGATGGCAGCAAAGGTTGGGTTCGCGACCTCGCAGCCTCGATGCGCGACCATCAGGGCGTGGAAGCCGAACCCCTTCCCGGACTAGCCGCCGACTCTGCTGCCGAACCCGCAGCGGGAACGGTCGCGGAGCCCACGGCCGTGTACACCGACGGCGCCTGTCTGGGCAATCCTGGACCGGGAGGCTGGGCATGGGCCGTGCCCGGCGGCGATTGGGCCTGCGGCGCCGAACCGCACACCACTAACCAGCGCATGGAACTGCAGGCCGCGCTGGAAGCGCTCCGGGAGTTGGACGGCCCGGTCACGGTGATGTCCGACTCCACCTACGTAGTCAACTGCTTCCGCGACCGCTGGTACGAAGGCTGGAAGCGACGAGGCTGGCGAAACGCCAACAAGAAGCCGGTAGCCAACCGCGACCTCTGGGAACCGCTCATCGAGCTCTACCTGTCCCGGGCCGACGAGATCTCGTTCCGCTGGGTCAAGGGCCACTCCGGCAACGAGTGGAACGAGATCGTGGACCAACTTGCGGCCGGCGCGGCCACCGACCAGATCTCCCGCCGCGGCCCCTAGCTCCTCGGGTGGGAAACCATCCGGAGCCTGCTCAGCCTACTTTGAAGCTCCATGTGATGCCGGCGCGCTACAGGTGGTCGTTGGTGCCGGGGATCAACCGGCCTTCTGCCGGGTCTACGACCAGTCCCATCCCCTCCAGCGTGTAGGCCCGAGGAGCGGGAGCGTGCCGTCCTCACCCAAGAGCACGACGGTTACCCGGGGCTCGCTGTGGCGTCGGCGTCCGGGGTGCCGATCCCGAGGAAGCCCTCGATGCGGGCCAGGCGCTGACCGTTCTCGGCCACCTCGGCGCGCAGTCCGCCGATCTCTGTGCTCAGCTCGGCGCGCAGTTCGGTTTCCGCGCGGCGGATCTCGGCGCGCAGTTCGGTGCGCAGTCCGACGATCTCGGCGCGCAGTTCTGATTCGACGCTGCTGATCTCGGCGCTCAGTTCCGTGCGCAGGCTGTCGATGGACTGTTGCTGGTTCCAGATGATCGCGAACACTCCCAGAACGATCGCGACCAACTGCGCGATGGGAACGATCTGGGTTCGGAACTGCGGCGCAGCACTCGACTTCGGCACGGTGGCCGCTTCCCGCGCTGCCTCCGGATCAGCTGCGGTCGCGATGCCCTCTGCCGGGACGCTGAGCGCTTCGGATGCCGCCACGCCACCAGCCTACCGTGCATCGAAGTGCAGTGCAATGTATATTCATGATATTTTCCTCAACATCATGAAACGCGGCAGTAGATTCATCAGACTGTAGCTGGCGAGCCGTTGACGGCTGACTCAGTGAGCCAGCACGTCTGCGAGGCCGGTGGCGATGTCGGGGTGGGCGAACTGGAAGCCGTGGCGCAGCAGCAGGGCGGGCTCCACCCGGGCACTGCTGTAGAGCAGCGCCTCGGTGAGCTCGCGGCCTCCTCGGGCCCACAGAGCGGGCTTGGGTGTGGGTAGCAGCGTGGGGCGGCGCAGGGCCCGTCCCAGAGCCGAGGTCAGCTCACGGTTGGTGACCGGCTCGGGTGCGGTGAGGTTCACCGGTCCCTCCACGTCGGCGGTCAGCAGCCACAGCAGGATCTCGACCTCATCGTGCAGCGTGATCCAACTCATCCACTGGCGGCCGCTTCCGATGCGGCCCCCGAGGCCCAGCTTGAAGAAGGGGAGCATCTCGGCCAGCGCACCCCCCGACTGGCTGAGAACTACGCCGGTGCGGGGATGAGCGATCCGGATGCCGGCCTCGCGGGCCGGGTCCGCGGCTGCCTCCCACTCGCGGCACACCTGGGCCAGGAAGTCGCTCCCGCCGCTGGACGACTCGTCGAGGCGCTCGTCGCCCCGGTCGCCGTAGTAGCCGATGGCCGACGCCGACACGAGCACGCTCGGGGGCGCGTCGAGACGGGCCAGCGCGCCGGCCAGCAGGGCTGTGCCCCGTGTCCGGCTGCCGGCGATTCGCCGCTTCTGCTCGTCCGACCACCGCCGTGCCGCGATCGGCTCGCCGGCCAGATGCACCACCGCGTCGAGGTCTTCCAAGGCTTCGCCCTCGATCTGGTCGGCCGCGGGGTCCCATTTCACGATGGATCGCTGTGGGTCGGTCGGGCCGGCAGCCCTCAGCACCCGCACCGTCTGGTGGCCTTCAGCTTCGAGCCGCTCGACGACGGCGCGGCCGATGAGCCCGGTGGAGCCTGTGACCGCTACCCGCATGGTTGCATCACTGCGGTTGGTCTAGCATTCCCCCGGCCGGGCCGGAGAGATTGAGGCTGATGTGGATGAAGACCTGACACCCCCGGACCCCGGATCCCTCGTCTCCGGACCCGCTGGCACCTCTGAGACCGGCGGTCGCAGCACCAAGCCTGCGGGGAGGAAGTTGTCGATCCGGCCCGGTGTGGTTGTCGCCCTGGCCGTCACGGCCGCCCTGATCGTATTCGTCGTCCAGAACGACCAAGAGGTGCCTGTCACCTGGTGGTTCGTGGAGGTGAACGGCCCGCTATGGGCGGTGATCATCGTCGCGGCCGTCGCAGGAGCGTTGCTGGCCGAGGTTCTCGGCTGGGTTGTCGGCCGCCGACGGCGTCGCCGGCGCCGCCGCGCGAAGTGAGCACTCGCAGGCTGATTCTCACGGCTCTGCTGTGCGGTCTCGCCATCCTGGTGGCCTTCACCGTCCAGGTGCTGATGGGCAGGTTCTGACGCGGGCGAGACCCGGTAGGGTCGCGCCATGACCGGGGAGGTTCATTGAGCGACGCAGCCCACGACGTGATCGTCATCGGCGGCGGGCCGGGCGGCTACGCGGCGGCCCTTTACGGAGCGAGCGCTGGCCTCGACGTCGCGGTGGTCGAGAAGGACAAGGTGGGCGGCACCTGCCTGCACGTCGGCTGCATCCCGGCCAAGGAACTGCTGGAGGCGGCCTCGGTGTACCGCACGGTGGCCAGGGCGGCTGAGTTCGGAGTGGGCGCCGGGGAGCCCAGCCTCGACTGGTCCAGCGTGCTGGACCGCAAGCAGCAGGTCATCGACAAGATGATGGCCGGGCTGTCGTCG
>VXNG01000254.1 GCA_009840695.1 Acidimicrobiaceae bacterium | reverse complement strand
GGGTGATGGTCTCGTCGTCGGGGTCCATCATGTCGGTGGCCACCGGGCCGGGGCAGATCGCGGTCACCCGGACGCCGTCGTCCCAGCCGATCTGCCGCACTGCGTGGGACAGCGCCAGCAGCGCGTACTTGGTCATCGAGTAGCCCGGGATCGCGTCGCCCTTCACCCGCTTGGCCGACAGCGAGGCCAGGTTGACCACCCGGCCCGACCCGGAACGGCGCAGATGGGGCAGCGCCAGGCGGGTGAGCCGCAGCGGCCCCTTGACGTTCACGGCCCACATCTCGTCGAGGACGTCCTCGTCCATGCTCTCCAGACCGGTGCGGTCGACGATGCCGGCGCTGTTGACCAGCACGTCGATCCCGCCGAAGCGGTCCACGGTTGCTTCTACCCAGCGGCGGGCCGAGTCGAGATCGGTGGCCTCGTGGTAGTTGAGCAGGATCCGGTCGGGATCGATGCCGGCGGCGCTGGCGGCCAGCGCGTCGAGCCGCCGGGCGCCGAGGCTGAGCCTGTGGCCGTCGGCCGCCAGCCGCTCGGCGATGGCGGCACCGATGCCCCGGTTCGCCCCCGAGATCATCACTACCCGGCCGTCTGCGCTTGTCGAAGTCACTGTCGCTCCCGATGGGTCGCCCCTGAGGCCGCTGATTATCGTCGGTGATCGACGACTGTCGCTAGCGGTGGCAGTGGCGCCTACTCGCCCGGCTTCGTCGCGACCACCTCGCCGTTGAGCCAGGCCCAGAAGCCGCTGGGGTGGTCGGCCCAGCGGCGGAAGGCGGCCGAGATCGCCACCAGGTCGCTCCGCATGGCGAACCCGCCCTCTACGGCGTGGTCGGCGAAGTCGCTGTCGGTCACCCGCACGGCCCACATGCTTCCCCAGAGCTCGCGGCTGGCCGCGTCGGCGTGGGTGGTGGTGCTGGTCGTGACCACCGGGTCCACGAAGCCGGCTGCTCTCACCCAACCAGGTAGGAAGCGTCCGGCGCGGGGCTCGCCGCCGTTGGCCTCGGCTACTTCGAGGTAAAGGCGGAGCCAGTGCTCGAGGGCCGGTTCGACCGGGGCGTGCACCATGGTCTGGTAGTCGGAATCGCGAACCGCCACCAAGCCGCCGGGCCGCAGCACTCGCCGGGCCTCGCGCAGTGCCCGGACCGGGTCGGACAGGTGCTGCATCAACTGGTGGGCGTACACCACGTCGAAGCTCGCCTCACCGAACGGCAGCTCGTAGACCGAGCCCACCTTGAAGCTGGTGTTGTCGACGCCGGACTCGGCGGCCAGGCGCCGGGCCGACTCGATCATCTCGGCTGAAGTGTCCACACCGACGACCGTCCCCACCCGGCTGGCCAGCCCGACGGTGATGGTGCCGGGACCGCATCCCATGTCGAGCACCGTGGCGTCGGGCTGAAGGCGGGGCAGCAGGAAGGCTGCGCACACCTCGGCGGTCCGCCGCCGGTAGAACTCGAGGATGACCTCGTGGTAGCCGTGGGTGTAGCGCTCAGTGCCCGTCACGGAAAGGCCGGGACCGCTTCGTCGTACAGCCACGACTCGACCAGGTCCACCGCCTCGGGTCCGGCGAACTCGTCGACGATGCCCAGGAACTCGTCGGTGTTGGTGGTGCCGCCGGCCGACCGGTCGTAGTGGGTCCTCAGGATCTTGTAGAAGGTGTCGTCGTTGGTGTGGAGGCGCAGGGCGTGCAGCGTTGCGGCGCCCCGGTAGTAGACGGTCGCGCCGAACAGGTCCTGGATCTCGATGCCCTTCGGTGGCCCGATGCCCTCGCTGGACAGCCAGGCGTGCACCTGGGTCATGGTGTCGTTGAAGTCCCCTTCGAAGTGTTCGGTCTCAAACATGAGGTGCAGGTAGGTGGCGAAGCCCTCGTTCACCCAGATCTCGCTCCAGTCGTCGGGTGACACGGAGTTGCCCAGCCACTGGTGGGCGGCCTCATGGGCGATGATGCCCGGACCGATGGTGGCCGGCCCGTGGATGGAGAGCGTCTGGTTCTCGAGCGCCAACCCGAGCTGGAACGGCATCACGATGGTGCCGTAGGCGTCGAACGGGTAGGGGCCGAGGCGCTCCTCCAGGAAGGCGATCACATCAGGCGTGACCGACAGCGCCTGCGCAACGTCGGGCGAGGCGTCGCGGGGTACGTAGTCGCGGATGATCGGGCCGCCGTCGTATAGCGGTCCGTGGTCGATGCGCTCGAAGTCGCCGACGTAGACCGCGGCCAGGTAGGTCGCCATCGGGTCGTCCATTCGCCATGTGTAGGCGGTCTTGCCGTCGGAGGTTGTCTCGTCGACGAGCAGACCGTTCGAGGCTGCAGTTACGCCCTCCGGCACGGTGATCTGGATCTCGTAGGTGGCCTTGTCGGTGGGGTGGTTGTTGGACGGGAACCACGTCATCGATCCCGACGGCTCGCCCAGCGTGTAGATCACCCCGTCGCGGTGGAGCCAGCCCATCTTGGCGAACGGCACACCGGGATCGTCGATCGCCTCGGGCGAGCCCGAGTAGGAGACGGCTGCCTCGAACTGCGAGTTGGCCGCGAGCGGGCTCGCGGGCTGGACGGTCAGTTCGTGGCCCGACCTCCGGAACTCGGCCTGGACGCCGTCGACGGCCACGGAGTGGACCTCCAGACCCAGCAGGTCCAGGTTGAACGCCTCGAGGTCCTCGGTGGCCTGAGCGGTAATCGACGTGAGCGCCGAGATGGTGTTGGCCGCCGGGTCGACGTCGAGGTCGATCTCGTAGTGGAGGGCGTCGTATCCGCCGTTGCCCAGGAACGGGTAGAAGCTGTCGCCCAGCCCCTCGGCCGCGGTTGGCGGCACCGTCTTGGTGGTGGTGGACGCGGTCGTCGTGGACGTTGCCGGCGCGGTCGTGCTTGTCGATGTTGTCGTGGCCGGCGCGGTGTCGGTTGTGGACGTGGCGATGTTTGACTTGGACGCAGCTGTGGCTGACGTGGTGTCGGTCCTCGTGGTCGTCGTGGACGTTGCCGGCGCGGTTGTCGTGGCCGCCAGCGAGGTCGGCGGGACGGTGCCGGCAGACTCGTCGCCGGCCGTGCCGCCGCAGGCCGCCGCAAGCAGCGCGGCGACCGCGATGATCGACCTCGCTCGTGGGGGCACCGCGGGCAGGCTAAGGGCGTGAGCAGTCCGTGGGCGGCGCGAACAAGTTTGACAAGACAACTGCTTGTGGCCGAACGCGGCAGGGGGCTCAGGCCTGGCCGGTCTGGCGCAGGAAGGTCAGGCTGTCGAAGTAGTCGACCCGGCGCTCGATCAGCCCGTCGGTGATCGTCAGCCGCATCACGCCACCGATCTCGATCGGGGTGCCGTCCACTTCGGCCCGCATCACGTAGGCGGCAGCGGCCCGGTCGCCCTCGACCACGATGTCGACGGCTTCGTAGGCCAGACCCGAGAACGTGGCCAGGAAGTCGGCCAGACGCTCCAGGTACATCGCCTTGCCATGGCTGGGCGATGCCAGTGCGCTGGTGTGCTGGTTGACGAAGCCGTCGCCCACGTGGGCGGCCACCGCCTCCGGGTCGCCCGTGGCGAACGAAGCCAGATACGACGCCGCGACAGCCCGGGTCGCTTCGGTGGCGTCACTCCACGCGTCAGAGGCGCTCAGCGCATCACCTTCTGGGCGTGCGCGTAGACGCCCTGGTCGTAGCT
>VXNG01000085.1 GCA_009840695.1 Acidimicrobiaceae bacterium | reverse complement strand
AGGTCCAGCAGGCCTGATCAGGCCTCGGCCGGTTCGCCGGCTGCGGACTCGTTGCCGGCGGGCTCGGTATCCGCGGGCCCGGCATCGGCGGATCCGTCTGGTCCCGTCCGCTGGTCGAGCCAGCTGGTGATGAAGGCTTGGGCGGTGGCCGCGACGGGCAGGGCCAGGAAAGCGCCCACGATGCCCATCAGCGCGGTGCCCGCGATCACCGAGCCGAAGGCCAGAGCGACGTGGATCTCCATCGTGTGGGCCGTGACCCGGGGTGACAGGAAGTAGTTCTCCAACTGCTGGTAGGCGACGATCACGATCAGCACGAAGAGCCCGGCGCGGGGCTCGTGCAGCAGTGCCACCAGCACCGGCAGCACCCCCGCGATGTAGGCGCCGATCGCCGGTATGAACTGCGAGATGACACCCACCCAGATGGCCAGGGCGACCGGCGACGGCACGTCGATCAGCACGAACGCGACCCAGTGCACGAACGCTGAGATCAGAGCCAGGATGGTGCGCGAGTACATGTAGCCGCCGGTCTTCTGCATGGCCAGATCCCAGATCTCGGTCACGATCGCGGCCCGGCGCTCGCTCAGCCGCGACGACACCATTTGACGCAGCTTGGGGCCCTCGGCCACCAGGTAGAAGGTGAACAGGGCGACCGTGAACAGGTGGAACAGCAGGCTCACCACTGTCGCGCCGGCGTTGACCACATCGTCGGCGAACCGGCTGGCCAGATCCTGGGCCCCACCGCCCGCGAGGAACTCGTCCTTGAGTGTGTCGAACTCCACCTCGATGCCGAAGGTGTCGTCGAGCCAGCCCTCGATGTCATCGATGTAGCCGGGCGCCTTGTCGATCAGGTAGGTGGTCTCCGAGGCGAGCGCAGTGCCGACCAGCGCCGAGAAGCCGGCGGCGGCCACCGCGACGACCAAGAACGCGATAGCGGTGCCGAAACCCCTGCGGATGCCCCGGCGGGCCATGGCGTTCACGGCCGGCTCCAGCGCGAACGCGACGAACACCGACACGATCAGTACCACGATCAGTGTCCCCAGCGCCCGTATCACGCCCACGGCGTAGAAGGTGAGCAGGCCACCGACCCAGAACCCGACGATGGCCCGCTTCACCCAGACCGGTACGGTCCTGCGGTCGTCCATCGCCGCGACCATAGCCAGCGGTGCCGCCGACGAGGGGGACCACTGACCTCCTGGTCTCCCGCTCTTGTTCGCTTCGCTCACGGGCCGCTCGGGCCCGGGGAAGGTTGGGGGACCCTACGGGCCCGGTTACACTCCGCGGTTCGCCCTGGGCCGTCCGGGGTGAGTACGAATCGACGTCCGCACAGGCCCTTGTGGGATCCCCAGTGGGGTACCGCGGGGAACCGTGCGGCACAACCGAGTAGCCGCTCCGCCGGGCAAGCCCGAGCGGAGCGTTCGCGTGAGCGGCGCTTGCGCCCAGATGTCAGGACCAGGCCATGGCCACAAAGGCGATCGTCGGCACCAAGGTCGGCATGACCCAGGTGTGGGACGACAACAACCAGGTTGTCGGGGTCACCGTCCTGCGCGTCTCGCCCTGCCGTGTCGTGCAGGTGAAGACCAGCGAGCACGACGGCTACAGCGCGATACAGGTCACCTACGGAATGGTCGACCCGGCCCGGCTCACCCAGCCGGAGGCCGGGCACTTCCAGCGGGCCGGTGTGGACCCCGGGCGGGCCCTTCTGGAGCTCCGTCTCGACGATGTGAGCGACTACGCGGTCGGCCAGGAGATCGGCGTCGACGTGCTCGACTCCGGCGAGAAGGTCGACGTGACCGCGGTCTCCAAGGGCAAGGGATTCACCGGCGTCATGAAGCGCCACGGCTTCAAGGGCCAGCCCGCCGGTCATGGCGCCCACAAGGTGCACCGCAAGCCCGGAGCAGTCGGCCAGTGTGCCACTCCCTCGAGGGTGTTCAGGGGCAAGAAGCTGCCCGGCCGGTCCGGAGCCACCCGGGTCACGACGCTCAACCTTGAGGTGGTCAAGGCCGACGCCGATGCTGAGGTGCTGCTGGTCAAAGGGGCCGTACCGGGCCCCAAGGGCGGGACTGTCGTCGTGCGCAACGCGGTGAAGGACGGCTGAGCGCCATGGAGCCGGTGAAGGTGGTATCGCCCGAGGGCCGCAAGGTTGGCGAGGTCGTTCTCGACGACTCGATCTTCGGCGTGGAGCTCAACATCGGCGTGATGCACCAGGTGGTGACCGCGCAGCTCGCGGCCCGCCGGGCCGGCACCCACAGCACCAAGGGCCGGGCCGAGGTAGCCGGCGGTGGCTCCAAGCCCTGGCGCCAGAAAGGCACCGGCCGGGCCCGTCACGGCTCCATCAGGTCACCCCAATGGAGAGGCGGCGGGGCGGCCCACGGTCCCAAGCCCCGCGACTACCGCCAGCGCACCCCCAAGAAGATGAAGCGTCTGGCCCTCGCCTCAGCGCTCTCGGACCGGGCACGGGCCGGCAGCGTGATCATCGTGGACCGCTGGAGCTTCGCCGGCCCTCGTACCCGCGACGCGGCCGCTGCTCTCGACGCCATCGGAGCGACGGGGAAGGTCCTAGTGGTGTTGGGCGACGACGATTCAGACGCCCAGAAGAGCTTCCGCAACCTCCCTGTCGTGCACTGCCTGCACTATCGCGAGCTGAACACCTACGACGTGCTCAACAGCGATGTGGTGGTGTTCACGTCGGACACCCTCCCCACCGGTACTCGACCCACCGGCGACGACGATGCGTGACCACCGCGACGTGATCCTGCGCCCCGTCGTGTCGGAGAAGAGCTACACCCTGCTCGCCGACAACGTCTACACCTTCGTGGTCGCGCCCGAGGCCACCAAGCCCGAGATCCGGGCCGCGGTGGAGGCCATCTTCGACGTGGAGGTGGTGAAGGTCAACACGCTGCGCCGCAAGGGGAAGCGGCGCCACAACCGCCGCAACAACACCTGGGGCCGGCGTGCCGACACCAAGCGCGCCCTGGTCACTCTGGCCGCGGGCGACTCGATCGATCTCTTCGAGGCCTGACAATGGCGATCCGCAAACGCAAACCGTCCAGCCCCGGTCGCCGATTCCAGACCGCGTCCGACTTCTCGGAGATCACCCGCACGCAGCCTGAGCGCAGCCTGCTGGTGAAGCAGTCCAGCACCGGCGGCCGCAACAACCACGGGCGCAAGACGGCCCGGCACCGCGGCGGCGGCCACAAGCAGCGCTACCGCAAGATCGACTTCACCCGGACCAAGGACAACGTTCCGGCCACGGTGGCTGCCATCGAGTACGACCCGAACCGCACCTGTCGCATCGCCCTGCTCCACTACCACGACGGCGAGAAGCGGTACATCCTGGCACCGAAGGGCCTGGAGGTGGGCGACCGGCTGATGTCGGGTCCCCGGTCGGAGGTCCGCCCCGGAAACGCCATGGCACTGCGCTACATCCCGGTGGGCACGGTCGTGCACAACGTCGAGTTGAAGCCGGGCGGGGGCGGTCGTATGGGCCGCAGCGCCGGCGCCAGCGTGCAGCTCGTGGCCAAGGAGGGCCGGTTCGCCACCCTTCGCTTGCCCAGCACGGAGATGAGACGGGTGCCGATCGACTGCCGGGCCACGATCGGCGAAGTCGGCAACTCCGAGCACGAGCTCACCAAGATCGGGAAGGCGGGCCGCAACCGCT
>VXNG01000016.1 GCA_009840695.1 Acidimicrobiaceae bacterium | reverse complement strand
GCACGTTGCCGGTGGCTCCGCCCACCACGGTGCCCGCCGGTCCCTCGGCCCGGCCCGGCCCGGCCGGCAGGCATGCCACCGTCAAGTCGCCGGCGAGGTTCCCCGCCGGGTTGGTCATCGGTGTCAGCGCCATCCGGCCCGGGATCGGTATCCGCCCTGCCAGCAGCCGGTCGAGCCACTCCCTTGCACCCGGCCCTTCCACCAGGAACTTGGCGAAGCCGGTGGTCTCCATCATGCCGACGCCGGCCCGCACCGCCAGCGTTTCGGCCCGCACCCGGTCCCAGGCGTTGGAACGTCCGAAGGTGACCTCCTCGACCGGTTCAAGCCCTGCCTCCTGGAACCACAGCGCCGACTCCAGGCCGAAGGCGTCGCCCCACACCGCGTTGGCGTCGGCCAGCCGGTCATAGATCGGCGATGTCTGCACGCCCCGACCCTGAGGCAGGAACTCGTTGGGGAACGTGATCCGGAACCGGCGCGAGTAGTTCTCGCACACCTTGGCGTCGGTGTAGGCGACCGTGGCGTAGTCACCGAAACGGGCCACGTCCATTGCCCACACGTCGAAGCCGGGATCGCCGGTGGTGATCCAGTTGGCCATGGCCAGACCCACGCCCCCGCCCTGCGAGAACCCGGCCATCACCGCACAGGCCGTCCAGTACCCCGGCAGGCCTCTGATCGGGCCGATCAGGGGGTTCCCGTCGGGGGCGAAGGTGAACGGTCCGTTCACCACCCGCTGGATCCCCGAGGTGCCCAGCACCGGGAAGTGAGCGAAGGCGACCTCCAGCGAGTCGGATATGCGGTCGAGGTCCTCCGGGAGCAGCCTCATCGAGAAGTCCCACGGCGTCTGGCGGGGCGCCCACGGCAGGCAGGCCTGCTCGTAGGTGCCCAGCAGCATGCCGTTGCCCTCCTGGCGCATGTAGATCTCGCCGCCGAAGTCGATGACGTTCATCATCCGGGCACCGGTGCGCTGGTTGTGCTCCATCACCGCATCCAGCGGCTCGGTGACGATGTAGGTGTGCTCCATGGCCAGCACCGGCAGCTCGAGTCCCACCATGCGCCCCACCTCGCGGGCCCACAGGCCACCGCAGTTGATCACATGCTCGCAGACGATCTCGCCCCGGTCGTCGCCGCTGGCGGTGTCGTACAACTCCACCCGCCAGCATCCGTCGGCCCGCCTGGACATCGCACGGGCCCAGGTGCCCCGGTACACCTCCGCACCCGCCATCCGGGCCGCCTTGACGAAGGCATGGGTCACGCCCGCCGGGTCGACGTGGCCCTCGTGGGCCTCCAGCATCGCCCCCACGAAATGCTCGGGGTCGAACAGCGGCACCAGCTCGGCTGCCTCGGCCACCGAGATCATCTCGGTGTCCAGGCCCAGGTAGCGGCCCCGGGCGTGGGTCATCCTCAACCAGTCGAGCCGCTCAACGGTGTCGGCCAGCAGGACGCCGCCCGGCGTGTGGATGCCGCAGTCCTGACCCGAGATGCGCTCGATCTCGGCGTACAGCTCGGTCGTGTAGCGCTGCAGCTTGGCCACGTTGGGATCACCGTTGATGGTGTGCATGCCGCCGGCGGCGTGCCAGGTGGAGCCAGCGGTGAGCTCGGTGCGCTCCACCAGCACAACATCGGTCCAGCCCGCCTTGGTGAGGTGGTAGAGCACGCTGGCGCCCACCACTCCCCCGCCGACCACCACAACCTGCGCGCCGGACTTCATCGGGGGCTTCCTACCAGTTGCCCGCGCCAATCAGTCCGTGGCCGACCACCGGCGGGCGTCGATCGCGGGAAGAGCCGGGTTCGGCCCGCAGCCGTAGCGGGCCCCGTCGTCGGGGCCGTCCCCGGGCGGGATACTCAGCCCGTCGGCGAGCGAACCGGCCGTCATGCAGTCGGCCACCATGTTCTGGAAGCGGTGCAAGGGCTCCTCGAAGCGCGGCGACAGCGGACCGGGCGGCGCCCCGCCCAGCGCCAGTCCCCGGTGGGACCGCTGGCAGATGTCGATGTCCTCGTTGTTGACCTCGATCCAGAACTTGAGCGTCTCGGCCGCGGCGTCGCCGTACTGCTCGGCCGGCGTGGACGACGGCAGCAGCAGAGCGCAGTGCTCGCGGGTGGCGCCCGACGACAGCGGCTCCAGGCGGATCACGAAGGCATGGCCGGGAAGAACGGCCAGCGTCAGGTTGGGGTACACGGCCACGAACCGGCCGCTGACGCTGTCCGATGAGTCCAGACCGGGCGCGGGCGGCAGCGCCAGCCAGTCGTCGCGCTCGTCACTCGACACCGGCGTGGTGGTCTGGCCGCAGTACAGGCCCGGCCCCTGGTAGCGGTAGTGGTCCTTCACCCGGGACACCTTGGCCAGCTCGGGATGGACCCAGGCCAGGTGGTAGTACTCCTGGAAGTTCTCGGTGATCAGCTTCCAGTTGGCGGCCACGTCGAAGGTGCACTTCTCGTGGACGACCCAGCCCTCGAAGCCGTAGCCGGCCATGCGCTCGGGCAGGTCGCCCAGCCACTCGGACAGCGGCGGTGTGCTCTCGTCCAGGCACACGTACACATTCAAGCCCCAGGCTTCCGCCCGCACCGGCAGCAGCGACAGTTCGGCCGGGTCGAAGTCCGCTCTGGGCACCTCGTCGAACAGCGGGGACGCCACCAGGGAGCCGTCGAGGGCGTAGCCCCAGCGGTGGTAGGGGCAGCGGATCATCCGCGACACGGTGCAGTCCTCGGACGCCAATTCGGTGCCCCGGTGGCGGCACGAGTTGACGAAGCCCCTCAGCACGCCGTCGCGATCTCGGATGATCAGCACCGACGTGCCGCCGACGGAGCGCACCAGCAGGCGGCCCGGCTCGGCCACCTCCGACGCGGACGCCACCGCCACCCACGCTCGGGCGAACAGCCGTCGCTGCTCCACCTCGAAGAAATCGTCGCCGGTGTAGGCGACCGGCGGCAGGCCCGTCGCATGATCCAGCGGGCGGCGGGTCGCCGCCCAGAAGTCCTCGGCCGTGAAGTCGATCGAGCCGCTGCCCGGGAGCGTTCGCATGGTGCGAAGTACACCACGGCCAAGCCCGCGTCCGCAATGCCCGCACCGGCTACACGGCCATCCCGCCCGTTCTGGTGCTCAGAATGCCCTCGGAAAGACCTAAAAAGAGCTGAAAGATGCTTACAATGCAAAGCGCCGGAGTGCTCCCCGCTAGGCCACTAAGCCTTCAACCTGGGGAGCGCTCCGGCACTCACATGTTCATCGTCGCTGTGGACAGCTAGAACGATGTACAGAATAGCTGAAACACGCAGCCACTTCAACCTCCAACCCTGAGACGGATCAGAAGTCAGTGTCGACTCCGCCCTCGGCTATGCGCCGGTCGGTGAAGTCGTCCAGCTCGGCCCGCACGTCATCGGCCAACCGCGGAGGCTCGTAGGCGGCTAGGAGCTCCCCCACAAGGCGCTCGGCGTGGTCCAGGGCGGTGGGGGAGCCGGCCTCGGCCCAGGTTTCGTAGTTGCGCCAGTCCGACACCATCGGCTTGAAGAAGGCGTCGCGGTACCGGGCCAGCGTGTGGGCCGTGCCGAAGAAGTGGCCGCCCGGGCCGACCTCGTCGATGGCCTCGACTGCGAGCGAGTCGGCGTCGGTCGCCAGGGGCTGCAGGAACTCCCCCACCATGCCGATCATGTCGGCGTCGATGACCATCTTC
>VXNG01000136.1 GCA_009840695.1 Acidimicrobiaceae bacterium | reverse complement strand
CCTCGTCCACCAGGCTCTTCAAGACCATCAACCACGACATGGCCGAGCACGAAGTAGTGATCTTCGACTTCACCGACACCGCGTACGTGGACGACAGCGCCGCCTTGGCCATCGGCCAGTTGGCCGACACGGCGCGCGATGCCGACACCCAGTGCATCGTCCTGGGCATGTCCAGCATGACCGACACCAGCATCTACGCGCTGGACGTGCTGCGGGAAATCCCCGAGGACAACTTCGTCGAGAATCTCGACGAAGCCCGGATCGTCGCCCGCCGTCTGCTGAACGACTGACGGGCGTCCGACCCGGGATCGGGCCGCAGCCTCAGGTGAGGATTCCGGCCCTCTCTGCGGGATGTACGGGATGGTCGAACGGCCGCACACCGAAGCGGCGGGCCAACTCGAAGTAGCCCCGGTAGAGCCCTGCCCCCGCGGCGGCCTCCTCGTAACCGCCGGTGGCGTCGGCGTGAGCCGACAGCCGGTACCAGGCCACACCCGGATCGGCGTGGTGGACATGGTGGAGGTTGTTGTAGAGGTACAGCAAGCTGAAGAACCGGCCCGACCGGACGACCGCGGAGCGGGTGGCGCCCTCCACCCAGCGGTGCTCGCAGTACGACCTCATCAGAGTCAGCGAGTTGCCCAGATACGTGGCGCCCAGCAGGTACTGCCACCAGGGGACCCCCATGACCATTACCACGAAAGCGACCAGCGCGGCCGCGGCCACCACATGCGCCGACCACCAGCGGGCCAGCTCCCGGTCACCCCGGCGGATCTCGCGGGCCTCATGGACCAGCACCCCGGCGATGTACCGGGGCGGCCCCAGCACCAGGCGCCCGAGCAGGGTGTGGTGGGCAAGCACGAACGCCCTGCGGACACGACCCATGGACTCCCACTGCCCGGCCGTCACGTAGAAGCTCTCGCTGTCGTCGGTCGGGTCGGTCAGCTCACCGCAGTCGTGATGATCCCAGTGGTAGCGCCGGTACACCAGGTAGGGCAGGTGCAGCGACATGGGCACCGAGCCCAGCAGCGCATTCAGCCGCCGGCTGCGGAACGGGTGGCCGTGGATGGTCTCATGCTGGAGCGAGCCGTGCCAGGCCGCGATCAAGCCCAACGCTCCGACGGTCACCGGCCAAGGCGTCACGCCATGGAGGGCCAGCACCGCCAGCCAAAGGCCGTGCACCGCGACCGCGACCGCGACCGTGCGCCACTCGACGCCCGATCCGGTCGTGTCGGAAGCCATCGCACCTCCGGTCCTGCGGCAGATCCGGGACTAGCCCCCCTGTCCCCGTCCATCAACGTAAGCCGTGCGAGCCTCGGGCGGGTGATGAGATGCGCACAATCCGTAGCACTTTCGCACGAAGCGCAAGTTATGTGGTGCTTACACAATATTTGTTGTAGAATCGCTACACAATGGCCAGCCAGACCGAGTTGGTGAACCGATTCCGAGACCGGCTCGGCGAGTTGGTGGCCGACACCGGGCAATCGCGATCGGACTTCGCCGCCGACTCCGGGATAGACCGGTCCACACTCTCGCAGCTCCTGTCCACCCGCAACCGTCGCCTTCCCCGAGTGGAGACCCTGACGGCCATCGCCGAGGCGTCCGGGGTCTCCGTGGACTGGCTCCTGGGCCTGTCCCACGGCGGTCCGGCCCGCGCCGACATCGTCCACGAGGAGTTCGCCCTGAACCTCGACGAGCTGACCCCGTTCGACGAGGCCTGGATCGAGTGGCATGAACAGGCGGCCGGTTCGAAGGTCCGCACGCTGCCCGCCTCACTGCCCGACCTGCTCAAGACAGAAGCCGTGATCCGCCACGAGGTTCAGCGCTACGCCACGATCAGGCCGGAGCAGCGCATCGAGACAGCAACCGCGCCGCTGGAGCTCGCCCGGGCGGCGGGCAGCGACCTGGAGTGCTGCAACTCCATCCAGGCCATCGAGGGGTTCGCCCGGGGCTGGGACATCTGGGGATCGCTCGAGCACCGGCACCGGGTGGCGCAACTCGACCGCATGATCGAGCTGTGCGAGGAGCTGTATCCGACGTTCCGCTGGTTCCTCTACGACGGCAGGCAGCGCTACTCGACTGCCGTCACCGTCTTCGGCCTGGATCGGGCCGTGCTGTACCTGGGCCAGATGCATCTCGTGCTCAACAACCGCAACCATGTAATGACCTTCGTCAGGCACTTCGACGACTTGATCCGGGTGTCGACGGTGCAACCGCCCGGCGTCCCCAACCTCCTGCGCAAGCTCCGGTCCGAAATCACCTGAGACACCGCGCCGGTAGGATTCGCAGTCGTGACCTCCTCCGATCGCACCGTGTCGTTCAAGCCGGAGCGGTTCGAAACGATCCGGGTCGAGATCTCCGATCACGTGTGCCGCGTCACCCTCGACCGGCCGGAGGTGCTCAACGCCTTCAACGACCAGATGCGCTCCGAGATCCGGTCCACCTGGCGGGCGCTGCGCAGGATGGACGAGGTGCGAGTCGTAGTGCTGACCGCAACCGGCGACAAGGCCTTCTGCGTGGGGGTCGATCGCTCCGACCCGATGGTGGCCCTCGAGGGCACCGGCGACAAGCTCTACGGCACCTCGAACAACTACATGTACGACGACCCCGGCGACGACATAGGCCCCAAGGCGTGCGACCTGTGGAAACCGGTGCTCGCCGCGATCAACGGCATCTGCTGCGCGGGGGCCTTCTACCTGGTAGCGGAATGCGACATCATCATCGCCGCGGAGCAGGCCACCTTCTTCGATCCGCATGTCACCTACGGAATGGCCGCCGTGTACGAGCCGATGAAGCTGGTACCGCGCATGCCGCTGGGGGAGGTCATGCGGCTCGCACTGGTCGGCAATCACGAACGGCTTACCGCGCAGACTGCTCTCCGCGTCGGGCTGGTGTCGGAGGTCGTGCCCCTCGATGAGTTGCAGGACGCCGCCGACCGTCTGGCAGAGATCATCGCCTCGCAGCCCCCCGAAGCGGTGCAGGGCACCCTGCGGGCCATCTGGGCCGCCAGTGACATGGGCCGGCTGGACGCGCTGGCGATGGCCCCGTCGATCCTCACCACCGGGACCAGCGTCGACGCCATGACCGAGGGCCAAGCGACGTTCGCGAAGGGCAAGCGAATCGAGCCGCGTCTTCGCTAACCCGACTTAATTCATGTGGTGCGCCGCTGCTAGGTTGACCCTGCCAGTTGATGCTGCCGGCCCTCGGAGCGCGCCATGACCGAGCCCTACCCGAACACCCTGATCTTCGTCGACTTGCCCACCGACGAGCCCGACAGAGCCGAGCAGTTCTACCACGAGGTGTTCGGCTGGAAGATCAATCCGAGGCCGGCCGGATCGTTCTACCAAGTCGTGCCGGGCCAGAACTTCAAGCTCCCCGACGGCACCCAGGGCCCCACCGGCAACCTGCACCTCGGTATCACCAACGTCGCCAACCGCCGGCCTCACCCCACCGACGAGGGCCTTGAACCCCAGCACCTGAGCCGGGACGGCCACTCCGTACGCCTCTGGATCCTCGTGTCACCCGACGACGACATGGACGCCATCTCGGACCGGGCCGTCGCCCGCGGCGCCACCGACCTCTGGCGGCACCACTACTTCGGCGAGTTCAACGGCTACAACAACGCCTTCACCGACCCGTGGGGCAACACGCTGGTGCTGTGGACCTACGGCGGCGACGAACCCGACATCGGTGACGGCTGGACC
>VXNG01000228.1 GCA_009840695.1 Acidimicrobiaceae bacterium | reverse complement strand
CCGACCTTCACGTGGTGAGCTACGGCGGACCGGACGTCGGCTTGCTGTGCGCCGCAGGCCGGGTCCGCAAGATCACCTACGGCTTCGTGTCGCTCGACTCCATCCCACTTGAGCCCCATTTCCGGATGGCTCGACAGACCGGCTCGGTGGAGGCCCGCGAATTCGACGAGGGTGCCTTCTACCTGGGGCTGCTGGCCGCGGTGCACCGGGTGCCGTTCTACCCCACTAGAGCGGGGTTGGGATCGGACATGCTCACCTACAATCCCGATCTCAAGACGGTGACCAGCCCCTACGGCGACGGCACCGAACTCGTGGCGGTGCCGGCCTTCGACATCGATGTGTCGCTGGTGCACATGAACCGGGCCGACGCGGCCGGCAACGGTCAGTTCCTGGGGCCGGACCTGTACTTCGACGACCTGTTCGCCATGGCGGCCGAACGCACCTTCATGTCGTGCGAAAGAATGGTGGCCACCGAGGACCTCCTCGCCGAGGGCTCAGTCCACACGCTGAAGATCCCGCGCCTGCACACCGACGGGGTGGTGGAGGCGCCCGGCGGTGCCCACTTCACCGAGTGTCCACCCGACTACGGCCGCGACGAGGCCTTCCAGAAGGAGTACGCGGCCACGGCCCGCGACCCCGACGCCTGGGCCCGGTTCCGTGCCGACTGGCTTGACCTGCCCTCCCACGACGCCTACCGGGCCCGCCTGGCCGAGCGCGAGCACAAGGACGCGGGAGCAGATCGATGAGCGACGCGACGATCGATGAGATCTGTCTGGTTGCCCTGGCCGAGGCCTTCCGGGGGGACGGGGAGCTGCTGTGCCATCCGATGGGTCCGTTCCCGGTGGCGGCTGGGAGGCTGGCGAGGGCGAGCTTCGAGCCCGACCTCATGGTCACCGACACGATCGCCTACGCGGTTGTCGGCACGCTGCCGCTGGGCGCGACCGTTACCCGTCCTGGCGCGGCGGACGAAGGCATTGTGGTCGAGGGCTACCTGCCGTTCCGGACCGTCTTCGACCAGGCGTGGTCGGGTCACCGCCACGTGGTGATGGGCGCCAGCCAGATCGACCGTCACGGCAACCAGAACTTCGCTGCCATCGGCGACTACCGGAAGCCCAAGGCCCAACTCCTCGGGCTGCGAGGCGCGCCCGGCAACGTCATCAACCACACCACGAGTTACTGGATCCCCAACCAGGCCCGAGCCTTCGTCGAGAGCGTCGACGTGGTGTCCGGCCCGGGCTATGACCGGGTGGCCGCGCTGCCGGAGGGCAGCGGCCGATTCCACGAGATCCGCAGGGTCGTCACGGAACTGGCCGCCTACGACTTCGAGACGCCCGACCGCACCATGCGCCTGCGGTCCATCCACCCCGGCGCATCGCTCGACGACGTGCTGGCCGCCACGCCCTTCGAGCTCACCGTGCCCGACCAGGTCCCGGCCAGCCGGCTCCCCACCGCCGAGGAACTCCACCTCATCCGCAACATCATCGACCCCAACAACATCCGCAAGCACGAGTTCCGCTAGCGGCGAGAGGCGGGTGACGACGATGGGGGAGTGGCCGGTGGTGTACATGGTGTGCACCGGCAACGCGGCCCGATCGCCCATGGCTGCGGCCATGCTTCGGGACATCGACATCGATGACCGGATCGATGTGCGCAGCGCGGGCATCCTCACGCTGGAGGGTCATCCCATGGGAACCCGTACCCGGTCGGCGCTGGCCCGCCACGGGCTGGTCGACCATGCCCACCGGTCGCGGCAGTTTCGTGGCACGGACGCGGCCGATGCCGACCTGGTGGTGGTGATGGAGCCGCTGCACCTGCGCTGGATCCGCCGCAATCTGCCCGAGGCAGCCCCGATTACCGGGTCGCTACGCCGCCTGACTCGTGATTTGGCTCCGTCACGGGGTGGGGCGGGCACCGGTGAGCTCGCACAGAGGATCAGGGCTCTGGGATTGGAAACACTGGAGCCGGAGCCGTGGGAGGAGATCGTCGATCCCGGTGCCGGCGAGCAGGACGACTTCGACCGCTGCTCCGACGAGCTGCGCCTGCTAGTGGCCGAGCTGCACCGTCGATTGGTATGACCCGCCGGCAGCGGCGGCGACTATTGGAGCGCCGCCAGGAAGGCTGACCGATCCGCGGTTGCGCCCAGCGGGTTGATGCGGAATGACTCCAGGGTCGACGCGGTGCGGGCTTCGGACACGTCGGCGACGCAGTCGGTGAGCAGCAGGCAGTCGTAGCCCCGGTCGTTGGCCTCGCGCACCGTCGCGCTCACGCAGCAGTCCGCGGTCGTCCCCATGACCACCAGCAGATCAATGCCACGGTTGCGAAGTCGTTGATCGAGGTCAGAGGAATGGAACGCGCCGTGGCTCGGCTTGTCGATCACCCATTCGCCGGGCAGCGGGGCTACGGAGTCGACGATCTGCCATCCGGGTTCGCCGCGAATCTGGAGCCGCCCGTAACGACCCTCCCGTCCGACCGGGTGCCCCCGCGCCATCGCTCTGGCCACCTTCGTGGGCGGGCAGTCCGACAAATCGGCGCGGTAGCCCTCGCGGGTATGCACCACCAGTATTCCAGCTGCCCTGGCCGCAGCCAGGACCTCGGCCACCGGCTCGAGCGCAGACCGGATATGAGCAGTGTCGAGCCCGATGTCGGCGAAGAACCCATCGGCCGCGCAGTAGTCGACCTGCCAATCGATGCTCAACAGCGCGCAACGACCGATTTCGAACGGACCGATGATCGGCCACTGGTACTGATCGGCGGGAACCTTCTCCAACACCAGAGCAGCCTTGCAGATAGATGGCCGTCGCGAGCCGATCACACAGTGAAGGAGCGGGGCCAGTCGTCGGATCGGATGAGAGCGTCGGTGCCGCCGTCGACGTAGAACACGGATCCGCAGGCGAACCTCGCCACTGGTGACAGCAGGAACTCCACCCACTGCGCCAGAGCGTCGGCGTCGGGCGTCTCGGCCACCGGGACCGGGAACGCCTCAATGAGAGGGCCGTACACCTCGTCGGTCTGGAGCTGGCGCAGCATCGGGGTGTTCACCGGCCCCGGTGCGATCACGTTGAGCCGGATGCCCTCGCCCACCCACGGCTCGGTGACCGCAGCCCGCCGGCACCAGCGGGTGACTGCCAGCTTGGCGCCCGTGTAGGCAACGGTCGAAGCGAACACCGGGTCGACCTCGCCCACAAGGGCGACCGCGTCCTCTTCTCGACCCTCCAGATAGGCGGCCACCAACTCGTCGGGCACGTTCGGCGTGGTGGTCGACGAGTTCGACCCGAACTGCACAACTTGGGCCGCGCCCGACGCCGCCAGGGCAGGACGCAACCCGTCGAGCAGAGCCACCGAGCCGAAGTAGTTGACCCGGGCTACGAGCTCGCCCGCCACCGGCGGGCCGAGACCCGCGGCCGAGACCGCGCCGTCGAGCACGCCGCCGGCCGTGTGGGTCACGGCCGCCACTGCTTCGACTCGGCCCTCGGCCGTTCCCAGATCGGCGGTGACCTCCGCATCCCGGAGGTCAATGCCGATGACCCGGTGTCCCGCGGCCTCCAGGCGGGACCGGATTGCGGCCCCCATGCCCGAGGCCGAGCCACTGATCGCGTAGATACCCATCCGCCTATCCTGCCCTACCCAACCAGCAGTGGCGCGACTGGCCGATCTGAGGGCCAGACTGTGGCCCATGGACTCCGAGGCAATCGTCAACCAGATCGAGACCGA
>VXNG01000080.1 GCA_009840695.1 Acidimicrobiaceae bacterium | reverse complement strand
TCCAGCAGCAGCGGAGCGTCGTCGTCCTCCGGGTAGAGCGCGCCGTGCCAGCCCGTAGGCAGCGGGGGGCGGTCGAGCCCGATCACCACCCGGCAACCGGTCGAGTAGTCGACGGTGGAGAGGGCGCGGCGGGTCTCCGCGGGCAGCTCCGGAACGAGATCCGCGACCTTCGTGCCGGGAACGGCGCAGATGACCGCGTCCGCCTCGATGGTCTCGCCGTCGGTAACCACGCCGGTCGCCGCCCCGTCCGCGACGACGACCCTGCGGACAGGAGTCGAGACGCGGATCGCGTCGGAGCAGGCCGCGGCAAGCGTAGCGTTGAAGGATCCGATGCCGCGCTCGGGCATGTACACCGTGCCGCTGCTCAGCATGGTCTCGCCGATGTACGCCCGCATCAGCGCCTGGCCCGCGGGTTCTGGATCGCCCAGAACCATCTTGAGCGGTCCGTCGAGCGTCAACCGCAGGCTCCTCGGCACACCGAGCCGCTTCAGGTAGTCGCCGTAGGACTCGTCGTCGTCGATCTCGGCGAGGGGGCTGTCGCTGGCGAAACTCAGATAATCCTCCTCCCGATGCATCTGCCGCATCACCTTGGAGCCGGCACGCATGCCCGCGGGCGACCCGAACCCCATGGTGATGGCCGTGCGCAGGTGCCGCACGAAGTTCCACATCGACTGCTCCGGCGTCGTCGTCACCCACCGCCCATTGCGGAAGTGGCCGAACTTCATCTGCGACCGCACCAGCGGCAGCCCCAACTCCTCGCACAGACCGAACGCGGTGTCGTAGGTCGAGGTGAACACGAACGCCCCCATGTCAAGGGAGAACCCGTCCACCTCCTCGCCCTTGCCGCGCCCACCCGCTCGATCCAGCGCCTCGAGCACCAGCGGAGTGATACCCCGCTTCCTCAACGTGTAGGCAGCCATGAGCCCGGCGAAGCCCCCACCAACAATGACAACCCGCTGAGCACTCACGCCCGCACGGTACTGCGCTGCTGTCCCCCGCGAGCCAACGCCGCCACGACCGGCACAGCCAGTAATCCCGGTTCCTGCAATATACTTCCCTGATTATGGAAAGAGAATCGGCGCCGAGTCTGCTACCGATCCTGCGGTCACGGCAGCAGGGCGAGCTACTGGCACTGTTGCTCGGCGACCCCGAACTGGAAGCCAGTCTGACCGATCTCGCCGCTCTGGTGTCGGTACCTGTCAGTTCCGTGCATCGCGAGATCGACCGGGCCGAGTCAGCAGGCCTCGTGACCAGCCGCAAGATCGGAAACACCAGGCTCGTGCGGGCCAACACCGACAGCCCCTACTACCGCGGACTGGCAGACGTGCTGGTCAAGGCGTTCGGCCCGCCCCGAGTCCTGGCCGCAGTGTTCGCCCCCATCGACAACATCGACACCGCGCACATCTACGGATCGTGGGCGGCACACCTCCTTGGCAACGAAGCCGACCGTCCTGTCGGCGACATCGACGTACTGGTACTCGGATCGCCCGACCGCGACGAGCTGTACGCGGCGGCCGCCGCGGCCGAGCAGCGCCTAGGACGACCCGTACAAGCCACTGTCCGGCCAGCCGACTGGATCAGCACAGGCACCGGCAACTTCCACGCCACCGTCACCCGACGCCCGCTGGTTGAGATCGACCTCAGGACAGCTCGAACCGAGACAGGCCCCCGCTCTCGCCGATCCGCCTAGCGCCTTCCGCCGCCGACCGTGCCGTCGAGATAGCCCACGCCGCATCGTCATAGGTGATCGTGGGGCAGTCCGGGTCGAAGTATTGGGCACTGTGGCGCATCCGACGGATATTCTCGAACGTCGGCTTCGCGACGCCATGATGGCGCTCGCAAACTGGGCTGAGACGGCATCCTCGACAGTGACGTGCGATCGCTCTCCGCCGGTGGAGCGAAGGCCCTGGCGCAACAGCAACGACTCCGCGGCCATCCGATATGCGTCATACGCGGCGACGAAGGCGCCCTCGACATCGCCGCCGCTGAGACCGGCCGATGCCGTTGTGAGGCGTCGCTCGGCCCGGTCGAGCAGCCCGCCAGCTGCATCTCGGGCACCCTCAGCCGCAACCTGCTCAAGTCGGCCATGGGATACCAGATACTCAACCGTTGATCGGCCCT
Source organism: Acidimicrobiaceae bacterium (assembly GCA_009840695.1). Next base: position 1,609 of record VXNG01000080.1, on the reverse strand, counting down.
GTTCCCAAGCACCCACGACGGCACGGTAGCCAGGACCGATCAATAGTCAGCACCCGCGATCTGCTTGATAATCGCGCTGGATGTGGGCTCTCCGAGCCGCGACACTGGTGACGTGAGCGAGGTCGGCTCATCGACACGCCAGCGGCGTCGACGAAGCCTAGCTATCGGCGCCGGTGGGATAGTCGTCGTGCTCGTCGCAGCAGGGGTTGGTACCGGCCTTCTGCTGCGCTCGGATGAGCGGCCGGAAGCGGCGCTCGTCTCGATGCTGGAAGATCAGGACTGTGTGACGCTCCACGGCCCCGAGCCGTGGATCATACTGTGGGATCGCGCGCTGACGCAGCCCTGCGTGGTCGTGGCGGAGTTCCAGGACGTGCAGGTGTGGAACAAGGGCTTCGAGCCGATGACCGTCGACTGGACCGACGGACTGCGCCGCGTCGCCATCGACGAGCACTTCGATACGGGACCCATCGGCGAGGTGCTGCAAACCGGTCGCAACGAGATCGACGCCGCACCCTTTCCGATGCCCACGATCTGGCTCCTCCCCGAGTCACTGAGTCCGACCGTTGAGATCGAAGCGACCGAGGACGGTTTCGGGCCCGTCCGCGTTGGAATGACTCTCGACGAAGCCAGCGCAGCGCTCGGCCTCCATGTGGCGGTCATTAGCGAAGTGCCGTACCACTGGCTCGCGGCGGTGTCCGACGATCCCTACTCGCCCTCATTCCTTGCTGACGGACCGGGCGACGGCAGCAGTGTCATCGTCGAAATCCACGTGCACGGCCCTCGCGGCTAATGGAATTCGGGTCGGCGGGCCTCGCACCTGCGACGCGACCCTGGCCGAGGGGAAGCTCAGCTGCGGGTAATCACTCCGCAGGCCACCCGGTCGCCGGCACCGGCCTCGGAGCCGTACGTGTCCGGCTTGGCGTGGATGATGATCGTCGAGCCGTCGGCGTCGAACACCGACGTCGTGCCATGAGCGGCCAGAGTCACCCAATCGGTGAAGAAGTCGGCCCGGGCGGTGCCGTCGCTGGCGGCATAGATGTTCGGGATGTCGCCGGCGTGGGCTCCATCGGAATACATGAAGCCGTGGCCACGACCGTCGGGCGCGAAGTGTCCGCCGGCTGCGGAGAAGTCCGGCGAGCAGGAACCGACGGTATGGATGTGGAACCCGTGGCCGCCTGCGGTCAAGCCGCTGACATCGGCCGAGATCAGCACTCCGTGGGGCCCCTGCTCCAGGGTGACGGTACCCATCGCCTCGCCGTCGACCCCCCGCATCGTCGCCACCGCGGTCTCCCCCACGCCGGCGACGTCATCCTCTGCACACGCCGCAAGCCCCGCCAGGGCCAGCAGTCCTGCCGCAAAGATGAGGATCATTCGTCTCATGAGCATTCTCGGGCCTCCTTGTACCGGATCCGTCTTGAGTGTCGCCTCCGACCCCTAAGCTAGGACGGACTGATCGACAAGCCGCGTAGGGTCGGTGCTCGCCCACCCTCATTGAACCCCCAGGCGGAAGGTCTTGGGCTGGCGGATCGGGTGATCTAGGGTGCGCGTATGAGTTATCCCGCATCGCTTCAGATCAACACGCCTGACCGGATCGCCAACTGGCGGCCAC
>VXNG01000267.1:3108-3733 GCA_009840695.1 Acidimicrobiaceae bacterium | reverse complement strand
CGCCGTGGCGCTGGAAGTACCACCATCCGATGCCGTTCTGCACCGGCACGATCATCGTGCCGTCGTCGCACAGCCGTCCGAGATCGTCGGCCACAGCCGCGATCTGGTGAGCCTTGAGAGCAAGGATCACCGCGTCATGGGCACCCAGCGCCCCGAAGTCGTCGGAAGCCGCGATCCCGGCCGCCACCGTGGTGGAGCCGTCCATCTCCACCAGCTTGAGCCCCTGGTGCCGGATGGCGTCCAGATGCTCACCCCGAGCGATGACGCTCACGTCATGCCCGGCCACAGCCAGCCGGGCCGCCATCATCCCGCCGATCGCCCCCGCACCGACCACGCAAATCCTCACCGCGACAGTGTGCCAGCAGAACAGCCCAAACGGTATACAGCCGGTTCAGCTCCAGACGCGGCGGTGCCGAGACCTCGGGGGGAAGGCCTCGGCACCGTTGGGGCTGGAGTGACCCAATGATCACACGCTCAGGTAAGAGATCCGCGAGAGCAGCGTCGACCGGCCAGGCCGGGGGGTGGCGAGGGGGGGGGCGGGGGGCCCCGGAGGGGGGGCCCCCACTAGTCCGTCGCTGAGCGCAGAGCAAAACAACCCCCCGACCCCCGCCGACACCGACCACCA
>VXNG01000267.1:0-3098 GCA_009840695.1 Acidimicrobiaceae bacterium | reverse complement strand
AGCCAGATGACCGACGAATAGGGCGAAGCCCGTGTCGGTCATCTGGCTCGGCGACAGGACCCGCCGGCCGGAGGGCAAGCCCCCTGCGCGTCAGACGACTGGCCAGCGGGGTTTGGCGTACTGGGCTAGGCCGGTGCGTTCGGCGGCGGTTGCGGCCGCCTCCCGGCCTCGAGCCATGATGGCTCGGGCATCGAGATTGACGAATTCGCCGCCCTCCACGATCACCTCGCCGTCGATCACCACGGTGTCGACCGAGTCGCCGCTCACGCCGTGGCCGAGGTTCGACAACGGGTTGTGCAGCGGCACCCATTCGGGCCGGTCGAGGTCGAACAGCAGGATGTCGGCCCGCTTGCCCACCTCCAGCGAGCCGACCTCGTCGTCCCACAGCACCGAGCGGGCACCGTCGACGGTGAGGTGTTCGAGGATGGTCTCGGCCGGCATCAGCGATGCATCCTCGAAGATGTCGCGGTACACCCGGAAGTACTGGGCGATGCGCAGGATGTCGGTGGTGTGCGAGCAGGCGCCGATGTCGGTGCCCACACCCACGGTCACGCCCCGCTCCAGCAGCTTGAGGTGGGTGGCCCGCTGCAGCCCTCCCCAACCGAAGACGGCGCTGGCGGTGGGGCACATCGACACCTTGACGTCGCGCTCGCCCAGCAGGTCGCACTCCTCGTCGGTGAGGAAGTGGCAGTGGACCAACTGCACGTTGGCGCCCAGCACCCCGTTGCGCTCGTAACGGGCGATGGGGCGCTCGCCGTCGAACACCCGCTGGTGATGCTCGACCGAGTCGCGGTTGGAGATCATGTGGGACACGATGCCGGTGCCGTGCTCGGCGGCCAGTTCAGCGATCGACCGGCACAGGCGGTCCGACACCATCCGCTCGGTGCGCAGCGAGAACCAGGGCCGCACCCGGCCGGAGGCTGCTCCCTGATGCGACTCCACGAAGGCCAGCCCGTCGGCGATGGCGTCGTCGGTGGTGGAGTCGAAGGTGCCCGGCATGGCCCGGCCCCCGGCCATGTCGGTGAGGGAACGGGCCAGCACCGCCCGGCAACCGATCTCGTCGGCGGCCCGGGCCGAGTTCTCAGGATTCTGCGAGCCCGGGTCGCACACCGTGGTGGTTCCGTGGCGGACCGACTCCAGCAGTGCGCACATCGCTGCCAGGTAGGCCTCCTCGTCGGTGACGCCGGCCTCCATCGGATAGCAGCGGTCGTGGAGGAACACCTTGAGGGGCACGTCGTCACCGAGGCCCCGAACGAAGAAGGGGGCCAGGTGCTGGTGGTTGTCGATGAAGCCGGGGGTGATCAGCCGGCCGCGGGCGTCGATGGTGCGGACCGCGGTGCCGTAGCCGGCGGCCTCAACGTCGGCAGTGGGGCCGACCGCTTTGATCTCGCCGCCGTCAACGGCCACCGCGCCGTCGCGCACCATGCGGCGCTCGCGGTCCATGGTGATGAGCCAGTCGGCGTTGCGAACCAGCAAGTCGATCATCCGGCGCGTCCTCTCAACTCGTAGGCGTAGTGGCTCAGCCCGGCCTCCATGTCGAACGTGGGCTTCCAGCCCAGCCCGGCCTCGGTGTGGGACAGGTCGAGCGGGTCGCCGGCCGACACCGCCGGAGGCGCTCCCGGGATCACCTGCACCTTGAGGTCTCCGACGATTCTTCGAGCGGCCGCCACCAGATCGTCGAAGGAGGTGATGGTGCCGGTGCCGATGTTGAAGACGGGCTTGTCCGGCAAATCCACGGTGGCGGCCAGGTCAACGGCCCGGCCCACGTCGAGGTCGTAGACGTACTCGAAGTCCATGGTGTGTTCCTGCTTGACGAAGGCGGTCTGCCCCGCCAGACCGGCCTCTAGCAGGGCCTGGATCTTGGATCCGAAGGATCCCCCCTCGAAGTGCCCGTAGCCGTAGGCGTTGGCCGGCCGCAGGATGGCCAGCTCGAAGCCGAACTCCTTCTGGTAGCTCTCGGCGGCCAGCTCCTTGATGACCTTCGAGTTGCCGTAGGCCCGTCCCGGCCCGCGGGGTGCGTCCTCGGTGATGGGCGCCCCCCGGGCCCGGCGCCGGTCGTACACCGCGAAGCTGCTGACGTGCACCAGCCGGCGCGCCCGAGCGAGCCGCACCGCCTCCAGGACGTTGATCGTGCCGGTGACGTTGACCTCCAGCCCGGTGTAGAGCGGCCGCGACACGCTGTCGCCGACCAGCCCGGCGGTGTGCACGACCGTCTCCACCTTGTGCTCCCGCATGGCCGTGGTCACCGCCGACAGGTCGCGGATGTCGGCCTTCACCGTGGGGACGTCGGCCGCGATCGGCCCGAGACGCGCTCGCAGGTACTCATCTCGGGACTGCAGATCCAGGAAGACGACCGGCTCTCCCCTCTGCAGAGCGCAGCGGGCGAAGGACGTGCCCACCAGTCCGATTCCGGTCACCAGTGTGGTCATACCTCTGACACCTCGAACTCTCCGCTGATCTCGACGGGCTGCTGGCGGGGCAGGCTGGCCATGCCCACCGCGGCTCTCGCGTGGCGGCCGCGCTCGGGGCCGAACAGCTCGAAGAACAGGTCGGAGGCGCCGTCGACGACCTTGGGCATCAACTCGAACTCCGGCGTGCAATTCACCATGCCCAGCAACCGCACCACCCCACAGACGCGGTCGAGGTCGCCCAGTTCGGCCCGCAGCGTGGCCAGGATGGACAGCCCGCAGGCCTTGGCCACCTCGTAGCCCTGCTCGACGCTCAGTTCGGCTCCGAGCTTGCCCCGGCGCACGATGTCCATGCCGGGATGATGCGGGCCGTGGCCCGACACGAACACGACATTGCCGACCCGCACGCATCCCTGACGGTTCTCGCTGGGGAACCGGCGGGGCTCGGGCAGACTCAGCCCCAGCGCAGCCAGCCTGGCCTCGATGGCGTCGGGCGGCATCAGCGGATCTCGGTGGCTTCGCGCACGCTGGAGATCAGCGACGCCCTCAACAGGAACTCCCGGGCCAGGACGGGGTCGTCGGCGGCCCGGCGCAACTCGTCGCGGTTGCGCCGCCGCGTGTCCGGGTCGGCCTCGGCCATCAGCTTCTTGTTGCGGATGGTGATGGCCTGCACATGGGCCACGGCCACAT
>VXNG01000034.1 GCA_009840695.1 Acidimicrobiaceae bacterium | reverse complement strand
CGGTCCCGGCGGGCAGGGACGCCTCGATGCGGTTGCGGACCTCGTCGAGGTCGGCACCGGGCACGGCCCGCAGGTCGATCTCGTTGAACAGGCCCTCGTAGCCGAGCACCTCCTGGGCGGTGGCCGGGTCGAACACAGTGAACACCACCCCGGCTCCCGCGTCCTCGGGGAAGCCGAACTGCATGGTGCCGGTGAGGGTGAAGGTGCGGGGCCCGGTGGGGGTGACCACCTGGTAGTCGCGGCCCAGCTCGAAGTCGTAGTCGGCGAACGTCCCGGCGCCGATGGCGAACTCCGAGCTCCCCTGGGGCCACCGACCGGAGATCAGGAAGTACTGCGAGAGCGACTCGTCCTCGGTCCAGTTCACGCCTGCGATGGGCCCGCCGAGGGTGGACACGGCCTCGCCGGTGCCGTCCACGGGGATCACCCCGTCTACGAAGAAGCGCCCTTCAGCGGCCTCCACCCCCTCGACGGCCCGGATGCCGTCGATGAGGCTGTCGGGAACGGGCGGAGCGTTGGCGATCTCACCGAATCCGAGCTCGCCTCGAACGGTGAAGTCCTTGCCCGTGTTGATGTCCACGCCGATCTCGTCGAAGGTCGACCGCAGCGAGTCGGCGGTCACGAAGGCGGCCACCACGAAGGTCACACCCAGCACGATCGTCCCCGCGGTCAGCGCGAATCGGATCTTGTGAGCCAGAAGCGACTTCAGGGCCAGGCGGAGCATGGTTGGGGGTCCGGGGCGAGGGCTGGGGAGTCGGGGAGGGACCGAGCGGCTCAGGCGCCGAGCCGGGTCATGTGGTCCCGGATGCCCTGGGGTGTGGGGTCGGCCAGTTCGTCCACGATCTTGCCGTCCACCAGGAAAACCACCCGGTCGGCGTAGGAGGCGGCCACCGGGTCGTGGGTGACCATCACGATGGTCTGGCCCATCTGGTCGACCGCGCTCCGCATGAAGCCGAGGATCTCGGCCGCGGTGTTGGAGTCGACGTTGCCGGTGGGCTCGTCGGCGAAGATGATCTGGGGCTTGCCGGCCAGGGCCCGGGCCACCGCCACCCGCTGCTGCTGGCCGCCGGAAAGCTCGTTGGGGCGGTGTTTGGTCCGGTCGGCGAGACCGGTGGCGCCCACCACCTCGTCGACCCAGGCCTCGTCGCCCTTCTCCCCGGCCAAGTCCATGGGCAGGGTGATGTTCTCGATGGCGGTGAGGGTGGGCACCAGGTTGTAGGCCTGGAACACGAACCCGACGCTGTCGCGGCGCAGCAGGGTGAGATCCTTCTCCGAGAGCGTGGTGAGGTCGGTGTCGCCGATGATCACCTGGCCGGAGGTGACGGTGTCGAGCCCGGCCATGCAGTGCATCAGGGTGGACTTGCCCGACCCCGACGGGCCCATGATGGCGGTGAAACGGCCCTGCTCGAAGTCCACGTCGATGGCGTCGAGCGCTCGCACCTCGGTGTCGCCGGAGCCGTAGATCTTGCTGGCGGCCACCGCCCGGGCGGCTGTGGCCAGTGTTTGCGTGGGGGAGGAAGTCAAGGGAACTCCTAGACGCTGGCGGACTCTCGCGCTGGACTCTATGAGCAGCGCCGATTGCCCCAACCGGGGACTTCCCTTACTTTTCCCTGACCCCCCACGAGCTTTCAGGGTGCTTGACCACGGGCCGGTCGTTAGATCCAGGAGCCGAGGACCGGCGGGTGGCAGGGCCTGCCCGCGATGGTGGTGACGAGCTTGCCGGCGTGCCGGCCCAACAGCCAGGCCAGGATCTGCGCCGGGACCCCATCCACGACCGTGAGGTCGCTTCCGGAGCCGAATCGCCGGTACCCGCCGGGCAGACCCGGGTGGCGGACCTCGATGCCGGCGCCCTGGGAGTCGAGCCGGGAGGGCACCGATTCGACCGCAATCCGGGCCAGCTCATCGGCCAACGCCTCGGGGAGGGCTTCGAGGCCCCGCCCGACGTCCATGTCGACCGCGTGGACTTCGACCTCCTGCCAGCGCATCCGGATCGTGGCCCACGCCGGCCCCTCGATCTGCCGCCACTGCACCGGACGTTCCCAGGCCTGATCGTCCATGCGGTCCCAGAGCGCCTCCAGCCGGGCGAAGGAACCGGCCATGTCGTCGATCAGATCCCCCAGCGTGGCCCCTCGGCCTGCAGCAATGTCGGCGTTGCGCTTGTCCATCCCCTCGGGATACATCGCGACGATCTGGCCGTTCAACGCCCCCTCGAGCATGCCCGACATGCCGTCGGCGTTGCGGCAGAGGTGGGTGATCAACTCTGCCCGGCTCCATCCCGGCAGCAGCGACGGGCCTGCGGGCGCATCGAGGGAGAGGCCCCGTACCAGGCTCCGGAACATGGCATGCGAGGCTCGCAGGTCGTCGAGATGGCCGACCGAGGTCTCATCGGAGAGGTTCACGGCCAGCGATCCTATGGCCGAACAGGCCCGGCCTTGACGCCGTCGACGGCCGTAGGCAGTAGGACAAGCAATAACGACCGTCCTGGTGGCCAATGTAGGTTGGCAGTTCACACTGCATGCAGGAGCAAGACCGGCGTGGCCCCTACCGAAGACCAAGCACCTAGCATTCTCGAGCCTGCACTGCCCGAGGGCGGCTTCGCCTGGCACAAGCTGGTCGACCTCGACGAGCTGGGCGAGGGCCGGGTCATGACCGTGACCGTCGGCCACGAGAGCCTGTGCGTGACCCGCACCGCCGAGGGCGGCTACGGCTGCCTCGACAACGCCTGCCCGCACCAGGGCGGTCCCCTGGGGGAGGGCTCCATAGAGGGCGGCTGGCTGCGCTGCCCGTGGCACGGCTACGACTACTCGCCCAAGAACGGCAAGCCCCCTCCGCCCTTCGACGACGCCCCGACCGCGTACCGCACCGAGGTGCGCGACGACGGCGTGTACGCGGCCCTGCCGGTGGAGCGGCCCCGGGACCGCACTGTCTCCGACGTGCTGGTGGAGACGATGGTCGCCTGGGGCGTGACCCACGTCTTCGGAATGGTCGGCCACTCCAACCTGGGCTTCGCCGACGCGGTGCGGGCCGCCGAGGCCCGGGGCGACCTCACCTTCATCGGAATCCGACACGAGGGGGCGGCCTCGTTCGCGGCCTGCGCCTACGGCAAGCTCACCGGCGGGCTGGCCGCCTGCTTCGCCATCGCCGGCCCGGGCTCCACCAACCTGCTCACCGGGCTGTACGACGCCAAGATGGACCGGGCCCCGGTGCTGGCCCTGTCGGGCCAGGTGCCCTCGAAGCTGCGGGGCCGGGGCGCCTTCCAGGACACCGACCTGTCGGCCGCGTTCGCCGACGTTGCCCGCTACTCGGCCACGGTGCAGGCGGGGTCCAACTACGCCGAGTTGATGAACCTGGCCTGCAAGACCGCCATCGTCGAACGCGACGTGGGCCATCTGGTGCTGCCGGACGAGGTGCAGGCCCTGCCCGCCCCCGCCGGCGGGGCCGGGTCGCCGGGCTCGCCTCAGGGCCGCACCGGCTCGCGGGCGGTCGAACCGCCCTCTGAGGCTCTGGCCGCCGCGGTCTCCGCAGTGGCGCAGGCGCGGCGGCCGTTGATCATCGTGGGTCACGGAGCCCGCTCGGCCATGGCCGACATCGTTGCCCTCGCTGAGCAGATCGGGGCGCCGGTGGCCACCACGTTCAAGGGCAAGGGTCTGATCGGGGACCGTCATCCGCTGGCCTGCGGCGTGCTGGGCCGCTCGGGCACTCCCATCGCCAGCTGGTTCATGAACGAGGCCGACCTGC
>VXNG01000033.1 GCA_009840695.1 Acidimicrobiaceae bacterium | reverse complement strand
TGGTGGTGGCCGAGACCCGGGCCGCGGCCGTCGACGCGGCCGAGCTGGTGGAGGTGGACTACGACCCGCTGCCGGCCTCGACCGACCCATTCGAGGCCCTGGAACCCGACGCTGCAGTGGTCATCGAAGCCCACGGGTCGAACAAGGCGATCGAGTTCGTCACAACCGCCGAGTCCGGGACTATGACCGGCCACGACGTGGTGGTGAGGGGACAGTTCGTCATCCATCGAATGTCGGGCGCGCCGATCGAGCCGTCCGCGGTGCTGGCCGCCCCCGGCAACGGAGACCTCGGCGACGGGGTGACGCTGTGGTGCACCACCCAGCGGCCCCATGAGGTGCGCGACCAAGTGGCCGCGGCCCTCGAGGCGCCCGCTGACCAGGTGAGGGTGATCGCCCCGGCCGTGGGCGGCGGCTTCGGCCCGAAGGCCGTGGTGTACCCGGAGTTCGTCATGGCCTCGTGGCTGGCCCGGCGCCTTCAGCGACCCGTCAAGTGGGTGGAGACTCGCAGCGAGAACCTCGTCAACATGACCCACGGGCGAGACCACGTTCACGATGTCGAGTTGGGCCTCACCGCTGACGGCCTGTTCCAGTGGCTGAGGGTCAGGGCAACCGCCAATGTGGGCGCTTATCCCGGTGTCGGCGGGATCATTCCATTCTTCACCATGTCGATGGCATCGGGTCCCTATCGCATCCCCGCCGTCGACTACGAAGCGGTCGCGGTCATCACCAACACCACGCCCGTAGCGGCCTTCCGGGGCGCGGGCCGGCCCGAGGCGACCATCACGCTCGAGCGGATCGTCGACATGGCTGCGGTCAAGATCGGAATGGACCCCGCCGAGTTGCGACGCCGCAACCTTCTCGCGCCGGAAGACTTCCCCCTGACCACGGCCACCGGCGCCACTATGGACTGCGGCGAGTACGTCCGGGCTCTCGAGTTGGCCCTGGACAAGGCCGGATATGCCGAACTGCGGGAGGAACAGGCCCGTCGGCGAGCCTCGGGCAGCCGGAAGCTGCTCGGCATCGGCGTGTGCACGTATGTGGAGATAACCGCGGTCGGTCTGTTCACAGAGTTCGGATCGGTCACCGTCGAACTCGATGGCAGCATCACGGCCCGGGTGGGCACCGCGTCCCACGGCCAAGGACATGTCACCGCCTTCTCGCAGGTCCTGGGAGAGGTGCTGGGCGTGCCCGCCGACCAGGTCAGGGTGATCCACAGCGACACCGCCGAGGTCCCCCGCGGCACCGGCACGGTGGCGTCCAGGTCGCTTCAGATCGGCGGCAGCGCGGTGTTCACCGCCGCCAACGAGGTCCTCGAGACGGCCAGGCGCCTGGCGGCCGGCCTGCTGGAGGCGGACAGCGGAGACATTGTGGTGGCTCCCGGAGGCCTTGCCGTGGCCGGCGTGCCGGCCAGAACGGTGACGTGGGCCCAGCTGGCGGCAGCGGCCGAAGCCGCCGATCTTCCGGCCGGAGTCGAACCCGGGGGGCTGGCCGCCGAGACCGACTTCACCCAGAGCGAGTCCACCTACCCGTTCGGCGCTCACGTGTCGGTGGTCGAGATAGACGCCGACACTGGTGACACCCGGGCGCTGCGCCATATTGCGGTAGACGACTGCGGCCGGATCCTCAACCCGCTTCTCGTGCAGGGACAGGTTCACGGAGGCGTGGCCACCGGCATCTCGCAGGCCCTCTACGAGGAGGCGACCTTCGACTCCGACGGCAACCCCCGCAACACGAACTTCGCCGACTACGCCATCCCGGCCGCATCGGAGCTGCCCCGATTCGAGACCGCCCACACCGAGACGCCGACACCGCTCAACCCGCTCGGCGCAAAGGGCGTCGGCGAGTCGGGAACCATCGGGTCCACACCGGCCGTCCAGGCCGCGGTGCTCGACGCGCTGGCGCCCCTAGGCATCGATCACTTGGACATGCCGTTCACTCCCCAGCGGGTGTGGCGGGCCATCGCCGGCAGCCAAGGCGCCGCATAATCTTGACTGCTACGGCTGGGCCCGGGCCAGGCCGACCCACTGACCCAGGGTGAGCGTCTCGGGTCGGCCGGCCGGATCCACCCCAGCAGCCGCGAAGCCCTCGGCACTGACCATCCCGGCCAGCGAACGGCGGAGCATCTTGCGGCGCTGGCCGAACCCCGCCCGCACCAGTCGCTCGAAGCGAGCCTCAGTCGCCGGCGCGAGCCGCAACGACTCCGAACTCGGGTACCGGTCGACCCGCACCACCACCGACTCGACCTTGGGCCGGGGCCGGAAGACCGATGGCGCCACCCTGGCCACCACCCGCGCGATGCCCCGCCGCTCCACGAGAACGCTGGGTATGCCGCGGGCTCGCGATCCGGGGGGCGCAGTGAGTCGCTCCCCCGCCTCCCGCTGCACCATCACCACCATCGTGGCGATGGAGGCGGCGTCGCGCAGTAGGTCCACCACCAACGGCGTGGCGATGTTGTAGGGGAGGTTGGCCACCAACATCCATCGCTCGAAGCCACCCAGCATCTCGTCCAAGTCCAGCCTCGAAGCGTCCGCTTCGACCACCTCGACGCCGGATGCTCCGGCCTCGGCAACCACCTGGCGCAGCGCTGCGGCGAGACCGGAGTCGACCTCCACGGCCCGCACCGCCGCACCGGTCTCTGCCAGGGCCAGCGTCAAGGAGCCCAGCCCGGCACCGATCTCCAGCACGCGATCGGCCGGCCCCGCCCCGCTGAGCCGGGCAATCCGCCTCACCGTGTTGGGATCGACTACGAAGTGTTGACCGAAGGATCGGCGGGGCGACACGCTGAAACGCTCCATGAGCGCTCTCAGCTCCGACTCGGTATGGGTCAGGAGGGCAGCCTCTTTTTGCAGGTCGGCCAGGGATCCCAGCCGTTGATCTCGTAGAGCTTGTAGGCCATCTTGTCCTGGTCCGAAGGCGAAGCGTCTATGGGATCGACCCCGACCAGATCCGGGTAGTGCATCCCTGACACCCAGTCCCAGGTGCGGATCGAGAACTGGTAGGCGCCGCGATACCGGCCGCTTCTGCTCACAGCCCGGTAGTTCTGGGTCGACTCGCACTCCCGCAGAGCGTGCCATTGCGCCTCGGTGGTCCCCGCCGGTATCGGATGCACGACGGCGCCAGCTTCAGTGGTTGTGGTCGGCGGCTCAGTCGTTGTGGTCGTAGTCGTAGTCGTTGTTGTGGTGGTCGTGGTGGTCGTGGAGGTTGTGCTCCGGTTCGCGTTAGCCAATTCCTCGGCCTTCCGAAGGGCCTCCTCGCGGGCCCGCCGGCGAGCCTCGGCCCACTTCTGGGCCCGATCCTCGAAGTCCCCCACGTCGACGACTTCGCCCGGCTGCGTCCCGGAGGGAACCGTTGTCGACGCCGTCTGGGCCGCCGCGGGCGCGCCTGCCAGGACCATTGCGGCGAGGATGATCGTGCCGACCAGCCCCACCCGAGCGCCGCGGCCGGACGGGCCCATCTCAGCCGACCTCCCGATCAAGTCCGTAGAACGAGCGGGTTGTCGCCCAGGTGGCCTTCTCCACGTCAGCGACATCCATGCCTTTCGCCTCGGCCACCGCCGCCCCTACAACGCCCACCAGCGCAGGTCGGTTCGGTTTGCCGCGGTGAGGCACCGGAGCCAGGTAGGGGCTGTCGGTCTCGACCATCAGTCGGTCGAGCGGGCAGACCCGGGCCGCATCACGCACCTCGGAGGCCTTGGGGAAGGTGACGATCCCCGAGAACGACAGGACCGCGCCCCGTCGCAGGCAC